>JABDDY010000018.1 GCA_013287365.1 Chlamydiota bacterium | reverse complement strand
GGCAGCTTCCGATCCAAAGGTGCGGATGACAAGGGTATAGGTCAGGTTCTTTTCCTGTAAAAAGGCAAGGAGCTTGTAAAACGAGGGAAATATCTGCGTCTTTTGGTTTTCCAGACAGTTTAGAGAGCGGTTGTAAAGCTCTTGCATGGGGATAAAATCGAGGTGGTTGTTCTCTTGGAGAATCCTCAGCACCTGCGAAATTTTCTCTTTTTGCTTTTTCTTTATTTCCGAGGAGGCGTTTGGGTTTGGCAAAAGGTGATGCTTCACATAATCGGCGTAGCTAATAGGTGCTCGGATAGAGCTGTCTCAATAGCCCGTTACTTTCTCGGCAATCTCAGCGCAGATCAGAGGAGCAGCGCGCTGCTATGTCGAACATCGAGAAGGATTTCTCGTTCCAGAGTATGGAAAAAAAGCTGAGCTAGATCTGCTGTTTGCAACAGAATTAAATAGCTGGGAGCTAATTGCGCGAACAGTAGAGAGCCACCGAGGGTATGGGCTCATCCCCGACGTTGTTGCCAGTCGCTACCCAAGTCTCACTCCCGCCTCTTCACTTGGCTTAAGCTACACGATCTGCGCTGCCTTCCCAAAGGGGGAAAAGCTCTCCTACTCCGCCCGGGCGTTTTTAGAGGCTGTTAAACAGCTTTTCTCACAGAGCTGGCTGCAGGAAGAGGAACATACTCTGGCCGATAGCTGTTTTGCGCAATCAGTTCTTTGATGTTGCTCGACTTTGATACTCTAGCCAAATTCTGAGCTAAAATGCTCTTGGCGATTCTTTCAGCAGCTCGCAGTTCCACGATGAGGATGTCTGCCTGAAGCGGATAGAGACAGCCCTTGGACAAAAGCTCCTCTGGAACTTCATCTGCAATGGCATGGGCCGCTTCAATGAACATCGCATCTGTCACTCTTTTGGCCCCTGTAGCTAAAATCGCCATGCCAAGAGCTGGGAAAATATAGAAATTATTGGCCTGCCCGGGGGAGTAGCTCTTTCCTTTGTAGGTGACAGGATCAAATTGCACTCCCGCTGCGTAGATCGCTTTGCCCAAAGACCACTCATAAGCCTGCTGAGGAGTACATTCGGCATGTTCTGTGGGATTGGAAAGGGCAAAGAGAATCGGACGCTTGTTCAAACGCGCCATCTCCTGCACCACTTCTTGGGTAAAGGCGCCTCCTATGGTGCTCACCCCAATTAAAGTAGTGGGTTTGAAAGCTGTGATCGCTTTTACAAGGTCCTGTGTGGGAGCTAAGGGGTGCGCGTAGGGCTTTTGAAAGTCGAGAAGATCTTTTCGCTTTGATTCAAGGAGTCCATGCAGATCAAAAAGAGCCACTCGGGCCTCTGCCTCTTTGCGGGAGAGCCCTTCTTGCTGCATGACAGAGACAATCAAGTTTGCAATGCCAATCCCTGCAGAGCCAGCTCCGAGAAAGAGAATCCTCTGATCGCTGAATTTTTCTTTCTTGATCTTCATGGCGTTCATAAGACCTGAGACGGCAATGGCTGCTGTGCCTTGGATATCGTCATTGAAACAGCAGACTTTGTCTCTATAGCGCTGCAGCAGGTTAATCGCATCGACCCCTGTCCAATCCTCAAAATGGATGCAGCAGAGAGGAAAAAGCTGCTGAACGGCCTCTACAAACTCATCGACAAAGCTGTAGAGCTCTTTTTGAGAGGGTCTTGGCTCTTTCAGCCCCAGATAGAGCGGATCGCGCAGCAGCGATTCATTATTTGTTCCCGCATCGAGATAAAGCGGCAACAGGTATTGCGGAGGAACGCCAGCTGCTGCCGTATAGAGCTGCAATTTTCCAATCGGAATCCCCATCCCGTTGGCACCGAGATCTCCAAGACCCAAGATTCTTCCCCCATCTGTCACGCAGATGAAACGGACCTCTTTTTGCGGCCAGTTCTGCAAAATCTGCTTCACCCTCCCCTTCTGCTTGATCGAGAGATACATGCCCCGCGAGGAGCGAAAGCCCACATCAAACTTTAGACAGGCCTCTCCAATTGTGGGATCATAGATAATTGGCAAGAAGTAGCTGGGATTGGACATGATGGTTTTGTAGAAAAGGGTTTCGTTATGATCGAGCAAGCTCATGAGGAAAATGTAGCGCTCATAATCTGTTGTCTTATACCCGAGCTGGCGCAGCACGCGCTGCAGCTGCAGATCAATGGACTCGATCTTCTCAGGCAAAAGCCCCTCTAGACCAAGCTGCTTTCTCTCTTCGGCAGAAAAAGCGGTTGATTTATTGCGGTGAGAGGAGGAAAGAATTTGCTGAGCAGAGAGTTTTTCCATCGTTTTTTCCTATTTTTGAGTGGGATAACACATCGCAAGAGGATCGACGAGACGATCAAACTCCTCTGCTGTGACAAATTTAAGCTTTAGAGCGGCCTCTTTCAAACTCAGATCGCGATCTAGGGCATAGTGGGCAATTTGAGACGCTTTGTCATAGCCAATGACAGGACTTAAAGCCGTCACCAGCATGAGAGATTTTTCCAGGTCTCTGGCAATCCGCTTCATGTTCGGCTTCATCCCTCGTATGGTGTACTTTTCGAAATTGATGCAAGAGTCTCTCAGGATCAGCCCCGAATGCAAGATGTTGTAGATCATGAGCGGCTTATAGACATTCATCTCAAGGTATCCTCCCGCATCGCCAAAGGCCACTGCTACATCGTTTGCCATTACCTGAACAGCGACCATGGCAAGTGCCTCGCACTGGGTCGGGTTAACCTTGCCCGGCATAATCGAAGAGCCTGGTTCATTCGAAGGGATGAGAAGCTCATAAAACCCTGCTCGAGGACCACAGGAGAGCAGCCGAATGTCATTGGCAATCTTGTAGAGAGAAACCGCTAAACTTTTCAGCGAGCCGCTGAGCTGTGCCAGGCCATTATGAGACCCCTGCACAGCAAATTTATTTGCCGCTGTTACAAAGGGAAGCCTTGTCAGTTTGGCGATTTTAACTGCCACTTCCCGATCAAAGCCCTCTAACGTGTTAATCCCCGTCCCAACAGCTGTTCCACCAAGTGCCAGGTGATAGACGCCCTGGAGAGAATCCTCGATATGTCTGATGTTGTCTTTCAAGATGGCGCTGTAGCCAGAAAATTCCTGACCCAGGGTAATCGGGGTGGCATCTTGCAAATGGGTTCTGCCGAGCTTGACGATTTTTTTCCATTTCTTTGCTTTGTCCTCAAGCGAGCGCTGCAGCTTGTGCACGGCGGGGATCAGCTCCCGCCTAACCTGAATCGCAGCGGCAATATTCATGGCAGAGGGGAAGCTGTCATTGGACGACTGCGACATATTGACATCGTCGTTGGGATGAATGGGCTTTTTGCTCCCCAGCCGCTTGTGGCAGATTTGCGAGCAGCGATTGGAGATCACCTCATTCACATTCATGTTGAACTGGGTGCCACTGCCCGTCATCCAGACATGTAAGGGGAACTGTCCACTGTGCTTACCTGCGAGCAGCTCATCGCACACTCTTATGATCAGGTCCGCTTTTTCCTCTGAAAGGCGCCCCTGGAGATGGTTGACAAGAGCGGCTGCTTTTTTGAGAATCGCGTAGGAGGCAATCAGCTCCCGCGGCATCAGATCATGGCCAATTGAAAAATGGTCAAGCGAGCGCTGTGTCTGCGCTCCCCACAAACAATCTGCGGGAACCCTGACCTTTCCCAAGCTATCTGACTCTGTGCGAAATTTTCCCATCTTTCCCTTCTGTTTAAAAAATTTTTACCTTTTATTCCAGGCAAAAGTTCTTGTGTTTTGAAGCTCCGCTTACGATACTATTGTCATGGATCAGGATATTCGGTGGAAACAACGTTTTGAAAATTTGACAAAAGCACTGGATCGATTTAATGAAGCTCTAGATGCAGTGAAAAAAGAGCCTGACAACCATCTCTACCAAATGGCACTGGCCTGCGGTTTCCAATTTACCTTTGAGCTCTGCTGGAAAACAATGAAAGACTACCTTGTGCAAAATGGGGTTGATACAAGTCTGCCGCGCGATGTGATTAAACAGGCATTTCACCATGAGCTGATCCAAAATGGGCAGATTTGGATTGATATGCTCGAAGACCGTAACCGAATGAATGTTTACCAAGAACAGACTGCACAGGTAGCCACGAAAAGAATCTGTGAACACTATGGATCAGCCATTAATGGGCTTTATACAGATTTTCTCAAAAAATGATATTTTAACTCAGAGTCTTTTGATTAAAAAGATTCGATAATTCTTGG
This sequence comes from Chlamydiota bacterium, assembly GCA_013287365.1. Taxonomy (GTDB): domain Bacteria; phylum Chlamydiota; class Chlamydiia; order Chlamydiales; family Rhabdochlamydiaceae; genus JABDDY01. The sequence continues at coordinate 17,194 of JABDDY010000018.1, read as the reverse complement.
ATTAAAAAAACACTCTTCTTTTTTCTGTGTGCTCTGTGAGCTCTGTGGTAAAAAATAAAATTAGCCACACATTAATGAGTCGTCAAAATCACGGTCATTTTTTTAATCAAAAAAACCTAACATCTTACGGCATCAGACTGGACTTTAGCCATTTGAGGACGATGATTTCTCTTGTAGGGGGCCAAGTTTTTTAGCCATTTCCAAAAGGTAGGCTTGAAATAGCCACCTTTTGGAAATGGCTAAAGTCCAGTCATATTAGCATTCAAGTGGTTCATGATCCAGATGGAACCAACGATGATGATGATCATCATGCCGATTGTAGAGAGAAAGAGCAAAAGATTCCAAGGAACGCCCTTCTCTCTCCAAAGATGGATGAAACAGATAGACTGCGCAGTGGCTTGAAAAAAGGCTAAAACAAGAAGAAGGGCAACAACCGTTTGGACCTTCACGGGGAAAAAGTCGGGGTGGGCAGCGAGGAAAAAGGCGGCCAGGGTCAGGAGGAGAGAAGAGGCAAATCCAACAATACGAATCCTAAGTCCCATATCCCCCTAAAGCAAATGGCCGCTTGCGTAGACAGCGGTGAAGATAAAGACCCAGACAATATCGAGAAAGTGCCAGAAAAGAGCGAGGCGAAGGAGCTGGGAAACAAGCGGGGGTTCAAAACGAGCTTTCCCGATCCGCAGCATCATCACAAACATCCAGAGCAACCCCACGCTGATGTGCAGTCCATGAGTGCCAACTAAGGTGAAATAGGCCGAGAGAAAGCCACTGCGCTGAGGCGTCGCTCCCCTACTTGCAAAGTGGGCAAATTCTGAGAACTCGAGCACAAGGAAAGAGAGGCCGAGGGCAAAGGTGATCAAAAACCAGAGGAGGGCGCCTTTTTTCTGTTTTTGGGAGATGGCAAAAGTGGCTAGTGCGCAGGTAAAGCTACTTGTGAGAAGGATGAGAGTCTCTGCTAGGGCAAAGGGGAGGCTAAAAAGCTCCCTGCCAGAGGGCCCTCCAAAGGTGCTGTTTTGGAGCACGGCAAAGGTGGCAAAGAGGACGGAAAAAATGATGAGGTCTGTCATCAGATAGACCCAGAATCCAAAAACTTTGGTCTCTTCTGCAGAATTAGTTTCTTTCAAGGCGCGCCACCTCCGAAGCTGGAATGAGATATTCAGTCTCCTCATCGATGGAGCGGATGATGATGCAGGCAATCACGCCAATTAAGCCTAAAATAGCAAGAGCATAGATGGACCAGACAAGGGCAAATCCTGCGAGAAAAGCAAAGCCCGAGAGGTAGATGCCCATCCCCGTATTCTTGGGCAGCCAAATATCCTCGTAACGCTTTGGGCTCTTCTGCTCTTTTTTCATGTCCCAAAAGGCCTCGTGACTTGTCACCGTGGGAATCCGAGCAAAGTTGTAGAAAGGAGGCGGCGAAGAGGTGGCCCACTCTAAGGTTCTCGCATTCCAAGGATCTCCTGTTGTATCGAGGTTCTGTTTCCTCTCTTTGATGCTCACGACAATCTGATAGATTTGCACAATGATCCCGCAGGTAATGATCAAAAATCCAATCGCTGAGGTGATGTAGAGGGGCTGCCACCCTGTCGAAGAGCTGTAGTGATCGAGTCGCCTTGTCGCGCCCATGAGTCCCAAGAGATAGAGAGGGACAAAAGAGACAAAAAACCCGATGAGCCAGAGCCAAAAGGCCCGTTTACCGAGCCGTTCACTCAGTTTAAAACCGGTGATCTTGGGAAACCAGTAGCTAATCCCTGCAAAAATCCCAAAGAAAGCCCCTCCAATGATCATCGTGTGGAAGTGGGCGATGAGAAACAAGCTATTGTGGACCTGAAAATCTGCAGGAGGAGCGGCCATGAGCACACCCGCCATCCCCCCAAACGAAAAGAGGCAGGCAAATCCCATGAACCAGCACATCGGCGTTGCAAAGACCACCTTGCCTCGAAACATCGTGAGAATCCAGTTGAAAACCTGTACTCCTGTTGGGATGGCAATGAGCATGGTCACGATCCCGAAAAACGAGTTCACATCAGCACCTGCTCCCATGGTGAAAAAGTGGTGCAGCCAGACAAGAAAGGAGAGAGCGGTAATCGCTAGCGCCGCGCAGACCATCGAGGTATAGCCAAAGATCTTTTTCTGTGAAAAGGTCGAGACAATTTCTGAGAACATGCCAAAGGCAGGCAGGATCAAGATGTAGACCTCGGGATGGCCCCACATCCAGATCAAGTTGAAATACATCATCTGGTTGCCACCAAATCCTACAGTGAAAAAATGCATACCAAAAAACCTATCTAACCAAAGGAGAAAAATCGTCGCGGTGAGCACCGGAAAAGCAGCAATGATCAGTATTGTGCTGCAAAGGGAGGTCCAGACAAAAAGAGGCATTTTCATCAGAGTCATCCCGGGCGCCCGTTTTTTGATGATCGTCACCATAAAATTGATCCCGGCAAGCAGACTCCCAAGCCCTGAGAGCTGCAGGCTCCAGATCCAGTAATCGACCCCAACCCCCGGGTTAAACTCCAGCTCAGAGAGTGGCGCAATCGCAATCCAGCCTGTGTTTGCAAAATTGCCACCGATCACGAAAAAGAAATTGATGAGAATTGCCCCTGCGACATAGAGCCAAAACCCCAAGGAGTTTAAGAAGGGAAAGGCCAGATCGCGCGCGCCAATTTGGAGCGGTACAAACCAGTTCATGAGCCCAAAGAAAAAGCCCATCGTCACGAAAAAGACCATGATGTCGCCGTGAGAGGTAAAAATCTCCTGAAAATGGGTCGCGCTTAAGTACCCTTGCGAGTCGGCCCCCAGCGCCTGCTGCAGCCAGATCATGGCGGCATCAATCATCCCGCGAAAAAACATCAGCGCCGAAGCAATCATGTACATGATGCCAATCTTCTTGGGATCGGTCGAGGTGAACCACTCCTTCCAAAGCCAGTTCCAACGCCTTTTTTTCGTCAGAAAAAGGGCAAATCCCACCCCAAGTAGCAACATAGACAAAGTTCCTCCCACCGTGTACCAGTGGTGGGGCAAAGCCTCAAGGGTCAGTTTTCCTAAAAACCAGTCTCTCATGAACCTATCCGCAAATTCGAAGGTGCTGATTTTTGAAGGATTTTTTTGTCATTTTTAGAGCCGCTTCGCAGGTAAGTAGACCAAGAAGCGGCTTTAAAACCGACGAAAAAAGACTCGAAAAGGAGCATCTTCCAATTTGCGGATAGGTTCATGGATGCATGTATCTCATCATGATCTGCTCAAACAACTTCTCCTCCACTTGCGAATAAAACAAAACAGGAATCTTTTCCGAAGGCTTAGAGAGTTGCTCATACACTTTGTCCGTGAGCTGCAAAGAAGAGCGCTTGACCTGTTGTACCCACACCTCAAAGTCCTCTTCCGAGCTCGATTTTGCAATGAAGGTCATATCGGCAAACCCCCGTCCATTGATCTCGGCAGCTCTCCCCCTATATTCGCCCTCTCCATCGGCCATTAAGTGAAGAGGGGTAACCATCCCTGTCATCGCGTAGATCTGGCCACTGAGCTCAGGGATCCAAAACGAGTTCATCGGAGAGCCATCTGCTGAAAGGGCAAAGTGGATCGGTCTTTTCGCCGGAAACTGCACGAAATTCACGGTCGCAATCCCCTGCTCGGGGTAGATGAAGAGCCATTTCCAATCGAGTGCCACCACCTGGATGGTGAGCGGCCTCACTTCGCTTTTGAGAGGCTGATAAGGATCGAGCTCATGCGTTGCCTTCCAAGTAACCACCGCCATGACAGCGATGACAAGGGAAGGAATCACCCAGAGAACAATCTCTTTCCATGGCCTATGATTGGGCTCTGGATCATACTTTGCTTTTGCATGACTTGCCCGGTATCTCCAAGCTGTCACAAAGAGCAAAATCAGAGTCGGCAAAACGACAAGGAGCATGAGCGCAATATTGGTTTTGATCAGCTTGAGCTCCTCTCGAGCAATGATTCCTTTGGGATGCAGGACAAGAGCGCGCTCATCCTGCAGCACCCAGACAATCAGAGCCGCTGCCCCAAGAAAGGCAAGAAGACCGAGCCAAAGTTTTATGCGGAACATGAACAATTAAATAGACCAAATGGGAGTATCAGGCAAGAAGCCATGGCTTTGCATCTGCCACATCTTGGCATACAAGCCTCCTGTTTCTAGCAAAGAAGCGGGGGACCCCTCCTCGACAATCTTTCCATTGTCAAAGACAAGGATCCGATCCATGCGAAGCAGTGTTGAAAGTCTATGGGCGATCACAAGGGTCGTGCGGCCTAGCATCAACTTTTCCAAATTATCCTGAATATATCTTTCGGTGACAGAATCGAGTGCGGAGGTCGCCTCATCCAAAATCAGAATCGGCGCGTCCTTCAAAAGGGCTCTAGCAATAGCAATTCTCTGCTTCTCTCCTCCCGAGAGCTTGGTTCCCCTTTCCCCCACCTTCGCCTCATAGCCACCGGGAATGCGGCCAATGAACTGATCGCAGTGAGCAAGCTTTGAGGCCTTCAGGATCAGATCGGGACTTGTCTCTGGTTTTCCATAACTGATATTTTCCCAAAGCGTTCGATGGAAAAGAAGAGGATCTTGGGGAATGAGCGCAATCTGGCGCCTGAGCGACTCCAAGGTAGCGGCTGCAATATCCTGTCCATCGATGAGGATTCGTCCACTTTCCAAGGGGAAAAATCGTAAAATGAGATTGATGAAGGTCGATTTACCAGATCCTGTAAACCCCACAAGGCCGACCTTTTCCCCGCCGCGAATATGAACCTGTTTATTCTCAAACAGCTTCTTCTCCCCGTAGTGGAAAGAGACCCGGTCAAAGACAATCTCGCCCGAGCGGACCTTGAGATCCTCAGCCCCCATCTGATCTCCGAGATCTTGCGGATCGCGCATCACAAGATAAGCCTCGCGGATCCTGCCAAAAGACTGAAAGAGAAGAGGAAAGGCAGAACCCACGGTCCATAAAATGATGGACAGACTCCACATTGTAGCAAATACCTGCACAAGCCCGCCTGTGCTGATTTTTCCATGAATCCATGAGAAGACAAGAGCGCCAAACATCACAAGAAAGATCCCAATCAAATAGAAGGAGGATAAAACGCAGCGCATCTTCTCAACGTAGCGCCTTGCAAAGATACTGCTCTTTTCCTCCTCTTTCTGGAATGAGGCTAGAACCTTCTTCTCATGCTGGAAGCGGTAGAAGAGATTGACGGCAAAGTTGTTTGTGAGACTATCGACCATTCTTCCAAGCAGCGTATTATAGGCCCTACCATGCCGCTGCTCATAGGAATCGCAAGAGCGTGTAAACAGAAGACAAGCCCCTAAGTGAACCACCATCCAGGAGAGCAGGATCCAAGTAAAAAGAGGGCTCACAAACCAAAAAACAACAGAACCTAAAAGACAGGCTGATAGAGCGGGGAGAATCGGCCAAAAAAGCTGCTGCAAGATCAATTCCACCTGTGTCGTCATATCGGTTATCTGGCTAGCAAGCCCTCCTGCAAGCCGCTCATTGAAATAGCGTGGGCTATGGTGCTGGACATGATCGAACATCGCCATCCGCAGCTCTGCTTGCAGCTTTGGTATGGCTTTTGCCATCAAAAAACCCATCGTGCGAGACGCGATTTCCACATAGAGGACAAGGCAGGCTGCTTGAATCATCGGCCACCGGAGCGCCTGCCACGCCGCGAGGCGATCCCCCTCAAAGCGGGTGAAGATATCGATCACTTGATGCAAAATGTAGGGCCAGATCAGAGCATCGAGCGACCAGGCAAAGCTATCCAAGAAGAAAATGAGCGCAAAGGTCCCCTTTTGGAGCCGCATGAACTGCCAGACAAAGGAAATGAGCTCTCTATAGGTAACTTTTGGCATAGGAGGAGTGGGGACAGGACTTTTTAACTAAAATTTCTTCTAAAACGTGCCTGTGCCCGTGTGCGTGCCCGTGCCCGATGATCAAACATCAGGACTCCTTTCGGGCACGGGCACGCACACGGGCACAGGCACGATACTCGGAAAGTTATTTGCCTATCAAGAACCTTGAGTTAAAACGCCCTGGTGGTTAGAACAGATGGCCCAGGATTCTAAAGAGTTCTTTTGTTTTTCACTAGATTGAATAAATTTTTACATTGAAACTGTACTGACAAAGCTTAAGTTGCGGGCAATTTACAAAAAAATCTTTGCGACATTGCGCCTTTGCGCTGATTCAGTCTGTGACCCTACAATCTTTTACAAAAAGCTAAAAATCAACTTTTGAATTTTCTTGTGTGTATACAAAACTAAGGATATAAATGTGTGCGCAAGAAACTTAAATGAAAAAAGTATTATTATTTTTATTTTTTACAACAGCGACACTCTCTGCGGCTCCGCCCGAGCACATGGAGCGAAGAGCCGCCTTTGACATTGGGTCTTCTCGGATCACGATCCAGGTCGCCGATGTCGATCTGGAGACCAATCAGATCAGACAGGTCCTTCTCACCGACAGCTGTGCCGTTAAGTTCAGAGAGGATCTGGCAAAAAGCCCAGATGGCAAGCTCAGCAAAGAGATCCAAGATGAGGCTATTGTGGTCATGAAAAAGCAGCTGGAAAAGGCAGCTCCTTTCCAACCTAAGACCTCTCATGCAGTGGCCACAGAGGCTTTTCGACTAGCCGGCAATAGCGATGCTTTTGTTGATCGGGCCCAGCGGGAAACGGGTATAGGTGTGACGATTATTTCTCAAGAAGACGAAGGGGTTTTGGGGTTTATCAGCGCAGCCTCCGAGGCCCATGTAGATCCGAGCAAGGCCGTCTCTTGGGATTTTGGAGGAGGAAGCTTCCAAATCACCACCCTGCACGGACAGGATTATCTTGTCTACCGAGGAAGAATCGGCAAGGTTCCTCTTAAAATGACCCTACTCAAGCTCCAGGGGAAAGAAGATGTCACCTTAAGCCCCAATCCCATTTCAGAAAAAGAGGCCTCTTTAGCCCTCGCCTGGATCCAAGATGAACTAAAAGATCTCCCCGAGGCACTGAGGAAAAAGCTTGAGGCAGAAGATACTACTGTGCTCAGCATTGGCAATAATCCCTTGTGGGGAATGTCCCATTCTGACCACTACGATGTCCGGCGCATCTTCAAAGAACTCTACAGTCGATTGGACATGAGCGATGAGGCGATTCAATCGCGAGATTCTTTGGAGAAAAAAGAGGCGGCAACCTACCTCGTTTCGAATTTAATCCTCGCTTATGGAATCATGCACTTTTTGAACATGCGAGAGGTTCACTACGTGGGAACACCGGGAGCAAATACGACAGCCCTTCTGCTCTCCCCTAAGTATTGGAGAAAAAGCGATGACAAGACCCGTTGATATTTTCACTGTGATCGGGCGCCCTGCCTCAGGAAAAGGGACCTTTACCGCAGCGATGAATCTCTGGGGATCTCAGCGCTATGTTCCCCTTTCAGTAGGGGATCTGGCAAGAAATGAAGTTGATCGTGGCTCTGCGATCGGCATTAGGTACAAAGAGACCATTTTGGGTCATGGCGAGCCAGACGAAACTCTTGCCGAGACAATAGAAAAACTTGTCTTTGATAAATTGAGCGAAGCACTTGTGCAGGGAAAGGGGGCTGTTTTAGACGGTTACCCCAAGACAGTTGAACAGTGCAAGGCTCTAGATGCTTTTATCGAAAAAAATAAGCTCCAAGGTCGTGTGGCATTTGTTTTGCTCGAAATTGAAGAGCAAGAAGCGATCTTGCGAATGACCAGTCGCACAACCTGCCAAAAATGCGGTAAGATCTACAGCGCGCAAGTCCTCTCAAATCAATGTACTGAGCTTGGCTGCGACGGAATTGTCTCGAAACGCTCTGACCACGGACTAAAAGCCCCCGAGGCCAGAATCAAAGGGTATGATAAAAAAATTGAGCCTGTGCTCGAGTATTATAAAAATAAAAATTCACTACATAAAATCGACACAAATGGTACATTCGATGTTTGCGCAGAAAAGTTTAGAGAGTTTTACTTGCAACACCAGAAGGTGTGAAAAATGGATGTAAAATACATATTTGTTACAGGAGGGGTCGTCTCCTCGCTCGGCAAGGGACTCACAGCGGCTTCGATTGCTCTTCTGCTTGAAAAGCGCGGGCTGAAAGTCGCTATGCTCAAGCTCGATCCCTATCTCAATGTCGACCCAGGAACGATGAATCCTTTCCAGCATGGAGAGGTCTATGTCACCGACGATGGGGCGGAGACCGATCTTGATCTTGGCCACTACTTTCGCTTTACAGAAGCCCCTCTTTCTCGCGCTTCCAATACCACTTCTGGACAGATCTATGAAGAGGTGATCCGCAGGGAGCGGGTGGGCGATTATCTTGGGAAAACCGTTCAGGTGATTCCCCATGTCACCGATGAGATCAAAAAGCGCATTCTTCAAGCTTCTAGAACCCAGGATGAAACAGATGTTGTGATGGTGGAAATCGGGGGGACAGTTGGAGATATTGAGTCTCTGCCCTTTCTAGAGGCCATTCGTCAGTTTCGCTATGAGAGAGCTGATCACTGTTTAAATATCCACCTGACCTATGTCCCTTATCTCAAAGCAGCCGGTGAGGTGAAGACCAAACCCACACAGCACTCGGTACAGGTTTTGCGAGAGATTGGGCTCATTCCCGATCTTCTGCTCTGTCGCTGTGAAAACCCCCTTTCTGAAGAGATCAAAGACAAGATTAGCCTCTTCTGCAGCGTCCCTAAAGAGGCCGTGATGGATGAGGTCGATGTTGACTTTAGTATCTATGAGGTGCCTCTTTTTTTAAGAGATCAGGGACTCGATGACAAGATCTGCAAGCGGTTGAATCTACCTAATTTAAAGGCCGATTTAAGCGAGTGGGAACGGCTTCTCTACAAGATGCGCCATCCCAAAGGAAAAGTGGTGATTGGCATTGTGGGAAAATACCTACAGCACCAAGATGCCTACAAGTCTGTTTTTGAGGCCCTACACCACGCAGCTATTTCTCATGGAGTCTCTCTTGAGGTTCGCACCTTTGAATCAGATAAGGTAACCGGTTTTGAAAATATCCAGGGTTGCGATGGCTATCTCGTACCAGGAGGCTTTGGCTCTCGCGGATGGATCGGCAAACTCTTAACCGCTCAGTATTGCCGTGAAAAGCAGATCCCCTACTTTGGCCTTTGCCTAGGCATGCAGGTGATGTGTGTCGAATTTGCACGAGATGTTTTGCATCTACAAGGAGCAAGCAGCACAGAGATGGACCCAGAGACCCCCTACCCAGTCATCTCCCTTTTGAGCGAACAGCAGAAAACCCCCTATTTGGGAGGGACAATGCGCCTGGGTGCCTATCCCTGCCTGCTAAAAGAGGGCTCGCTCTCTCACAAAGCGTATGGGCAGCTACGCATCTCCGAGCGCCACCGCCACCGCTATGAATTCAATTCCCAATTTAAAGAAGCCTTTGAAAAACAGGGGCTCATCCAGACAGGGACCCTCGAGGGACATCCGCTCTGCGAGATCATGGAGATCAGAAACCATCCCTGGATGGTCGGGGTGCAGTACCACCCGGAATTCCAATCGCGCCCTGTCAAACCCCACCCTCTTTTTACAGACTTTATCCAAGCCTCATTAAATCATGCGCTCGGCAGGAATTGATTACGGAAAGGCGCGGATTGGGCTTGCCCTCTCCGACCCCAGAGGAGTGATGGCCCTGCCCCATAAAACGCTCTCTACCTCTAAAAGCCTTCCCGAAACCGCGCAGAAGATTGCACAGGAGCTTGGAGCCTTTGCCCCTCTCAAACAGATTGTGATGGGTCTTCCCCTGCTTTTAAACGGACGTGATAGCCCCCTAGCTACCGAGGTGCGTGCTTTAGCCGAACTTCTAAAGGTCCTACTCCCAGATGTGCCCTTGCTTCTTTGGGATGAAAGGTTAACCACAGCGGGCTTAGAGCGCTCGTTAAAAGACTTAGGGGTAAGTCGCAAAAGAAGGCAAAAGGTGATCGACCCACTCTCTGCCGCCTCCATTCTCCAGAACTACCTGGATTGGGAAGGCGGAAGAAGCATGGTTTAGATCGGGATCGAGAAGAGGATTTTTAAGAAATTGGCCCAATTAGGTGGATTTTGATCGGCAGCCTGCTCAAGAAGAGGAAGGAGTCTTTTGCTATCGAGCTGATATTCTTCTGCAAATCCTTCAAACTGCTTGATAAAAAGGCTTTTGTCTTGGCCAATACGCCAGACAATGGCATCGCCAAACATCTTTGTACATCCATTCCAGATTTGTGAGCCAACTAGCCATCTTGCAGGAATGGCCTTTAGATGCTTTAACGTTTGCCCATCTTGTAGCACATATTCTAAAAGTCGCAGTGGATGGTCCGATTCAATCCCAGCTACCTTTTTTTTAATCTCATCTTGTCTGCTTGGCATGCCAAGTTTCACCGGAGCTTCTTCTGCCATCGTCTTAAAAAACCAGGCCACCTTCCCTTTCATCTCGGAAGAGAGAGGAGGAAGCGCTTGGAAAAGAGCTACAGGAGTTTGAGCAGGTTCCTCTTGAGCCACTTGGGGCGCAGGCGCTGATGCTAAAGACTCCACGCTCTCCTCTTCACTTTCCTCATCACTAAAAGAGGCATACAGGTCGTCTTCTTCATCTTTGCCTACGAGCATCTCTGGCTGCCGATCTTCTAGGGCATTTCCACCCACAGGAGTTGCTACTGGTTTTTCTTCTGTTTGATCGGCAGACTCTGCGGTTTCACCATCTGAAGCGTCAAAAAAATTTGCATCCTCTTTTTCCTCTTCGCTTACAAGCAGCTCTGGCGGTTGATCTTTTAGGGTATTTCCACCCACAGAGGTTGCTACTGGTTTTTCTTCTGTTTGATCGGCAGACTCTGCGGTTTCACCCTCTTTTTCCTCTTGGCCTACAAGCAGCTCTAGCTGTTGATCTTCTAGGGTATTTTCAACCAGAGAGGTTCCTATTGGTTTTTCCTCCGTTTTACCTTCAGACTCTGCAGGGTATAGAAGTTTATCTATTTCAACTTCCCCATCTAAAGTATCAACAAACTCTCTATCCTCTTTCTCTTCGGGAGAAAGTTTATCTATGATCATGTCTACAAACTCGCAGACCGCCGAAAAGACCAGAAGGTAGAATTTTTTCACCTCAGTAGCGATTTCCTCAAAAAGATTAGGCTCTTCAGACGATTGGATCGAGGAGGAGAGATGGATAGGGACTTGTGGAGGAGGGCTCTTGTCAGAGGGGGTAATAGAGGGGGTCTGGCCCTCAGAAGAGGAGGGGTTTGACAGCTCTTGGTCACTCGGTGGCAAAGGGGCTATTGAAGGCATAAAACCTACCTTATTTAGTTATAAATTTTATTCAAACTCCCCCCATTTTAGCCCCTTTATTATTTAAAGTAAATGATTTAATTTACAATAATTAAAAAAATAATTATATGTAATGAGCTGGATTTAAAAAATTTTTTTACAACCGTTAGGAGGACTTAAAGAGACCAAGCGTTTGCGAGAACCAGGAGGAGGTAGAAGAGGGAGTCTCAGGAAGAGAAAAAAGAAGCCTAAAAAAGCGATCCCAGTCTTGCGAATTATCAGCGCCTGTAGGGTATAAAATGGCCAGCAACTGGTCTTTGCAGGGAAGTTTGGCTACATCGATGAACCCTTCGCATTCCATCTTAAACTCTTCGTACAAACCCTCTTTTTCACTCTGAAGGTACGCAAGGAGAGGAGCGCTAAATTCACTGACAAGCTCGTTCCAAAGCACGGCTCCCCCGACTTTGTCTGGAATGGAACGTATCTGATCTAAGATTGTCTTATTCTTCAAGACATGCTCAAACAGACGCAGGGGGTGTATTCGTTCTAAAGCCTCACTCTTTTTTTTCAGCTCATTTTTCATCAGCACCAATTCAGCGAGATTTTTCTCGGAGAGAATCTGTGCAAACTCAGCGACAGCGGCTTTAGCCTCTTTAGACAAAAAAGGAAGGGCTTGAAAAACAGCAAATGGCGTGGGAGGCGGAGGCTCTACCTTTGTAGGTTCTACGGAAACTGGAGACTGAGTCTGCTGCTGTTGGGCAGAGGGGGCTTGGCCTTCTTTCTCTATTTTTTGTACATCCTCGTCCTCCTCTGAATCAGAATCCGATAGACTGTTATATTGCTCCTCTAGAGAATTTACAACTGGAGGTTGAGTCTGCTGCGGTTGGTCGGGAGGGTTTTGGCCTCGTGTTTCCAATTCTTCTATACTCTCGCTCTTTTCATCATCCGAGAGACTGTTGTAGTCCTCATCTTCATCAGAAGAAGAGTTTTTTTCCAACGGCTCATCCACAGGAGCCATAAGCTCAATACGTGCCTGCAAACCTTCTGTTTTCTCACGGAGGTTCTGAAGCTCAGCAATCGTTTTTTGAATCTCAGAAACCGCAGTCAACTTCTTCTCTATCTCTTGCCTAACCTCAGGAAAGAATTCAGTCTGCTGCTCTTTCACTACCCCTGTTACTTGTCCAACAAGAGGAATGGACAGGCCCTCTGTTTCTTCTATCTGTGCAGGAGGCTCAGCGGAAACAATGAGGGAACCAGGTAGAGCCTCTTGAGGCCTCTCTGGTAAAGGGCTCAAGGGAATGGGTCTATTTTCTGCCCGCCTCCCACAGATCGTGTCAATAAGCCTACTCATCGCTGAAAAGACCCAAAGGCAGAATTTCTTAACCCCCTCTACTATTTGCCCCAAGCAGGAGTTTGACGAGGATACAGAAGAGGGCTGAATAGAAGACTCTGAGGAACTAGCCGGATTAGGTATCGGAGAAGGCCCAGACAGATCGGAAGAAGCGACGCTAGGGGCGCCTGGAGCATTTAAAGGTCTTAATCCATCAAGAACCATGAGGCGTGATTATACATAGATTTTACTTTTGCCAACATAATTAAATTAATTATTTTAATTATAAAAAACATCAATCGATTAACAGCCAACCACTTGCGATTTTTCCCTCGCAAAAAAGAGAAAAAAAGCATATAGAAAGTAGTGATCTCTTATGTCTCATCCTCTTGAAGAACCCGGACTTTCTACCCGTTTTATAGAGCCCTGCCTCCTGATCATTTTTGGAGCAACCGGTGATTTAACCGCTCGCAAACTCCTCCCCGCCATCTATAACCTCGCACGCGAGGGAGCCCTGCCCAGCCAGTTTGCCTGCATTGGCTTTGCCAGAAGAGAGAAGAGCCATCAGATGTTTCGCGATGAGATGAAACAGGCCGTTAGCAAGTATTCGCGCACAGGAGCTGTCGACGAGTCTGTCTGGCGTAGTTTCAAAGAGCAGCTCTTCTATCATAGAGCGGAATTCCACGAGAAGGAGGGCTATGAAAAGCTTAAAGGTTTTCTCGAGCAGCTAGAGGGTCGTCTTGGCACAAAGGGCAACCGTGTCTTTTATCTCTCGACACAGCCGAGTTTTTTCCCTTTGATCTGCGAGCAGCTCCATAGCTGTGGACTCATCTACGATCCAAATAAAATCAAGGACCGCTTTTCGAAAGTGATCATTGAAAAACCCTTTGGTCATGACAGCACCTCTGCCCATGAATTACAGGACAATCTACTCCAGTTCTTGAGTGAGGAACAGATCTTCCGCATCGACCATTATCTCGGCAAAGAGAGCGTGCAGAATCTGCTTGTCTTTCGCTTTGCCAATTCCCTCTTTGAGTCTCTCTGGAACAATCGTTACATTGATCACGTCCAGATCACGGTGGCAGAAGATATCGGCATCGGCAGCCGTGGCGCCTTTTTCGAAGAGGCGGGACTTTTGCGCGATATTGTCCAAAATCACATGATGCAGCTGCTCTCCTTGGTTGCGATGGAGCCGCCGGTTTCGCTCACCGCCGATGCGATTCGCGATGAAAAAGTCAAGGTCCTGCGAGCCATTCGCCCTTTGGATAGAAGCCAAATGAGAGATGTCGCTGTGCGGGGTCAATATGGGGAGGGATACATAGACGGCGAGCCAGTTACGGGCTACCGAATGGAAAAAAATGTGGCTAGCCACTCAAATGTAGAGACCTATGTCGCGCTCAAGCTGCTCATTGACAACTGGCGCTGGCACGGGGTTCCTTTTTACCTCCGCGCAGGAAAACGGCTGGCTAAGCGAGTGACAGAAATCGCTATTTTCTTTAAACATCCGCCCGCCGTTCTTTTCCAAGAGCAGAAGATGCGCCCAGCCAATCTTCTTGTGATTCGCATTCAGCCAAATGAGGGGTGTGCTCTCAAAATCAATTGCAAAGTCCCTGGGTCTTCCTCAATTCAACCTGTGAAAATGGATTTTCTCTACGGTTCCTATTTTGGAGGCTCTTCTCCCGAGGCCTACGAAAGGTTGATTCTCGACTGCATGATGGGAGATAGCACGCTTTTTGCTCGTGATGATGAGGTCTTTAGCTCTTGGGAGCTGCTCACTCCTCTTATTGAGGCTTGGAAGGAGCTGCCAAAGGAGGCTTTCCCCAATTACAGCGCGGGCAGTTGGGGCCCTGAAAGTGCAAATGCTTTGATCGAAAAAGAGGGGAGAAAGTGGAGACTGATCTAGTTGCCCCTTCTGCAATTGAGAGTAGACTCGATGAGCTTTGGGAAAAAAGTACCGCCCAAAATAAAGCGCGCGCCTCTCTTTTTAATCTGATTTTTTATACGCGCTCTGGCAACCACCTTCCCCACGTGCGCGCTCTTGTGAGCAAAGTGATTGAAAAGTTTCCTTCGCGCATTTTGTTTATCCTCAAAAAGGAGGAGCCAAGCCCTGAGATTGTGACGCGAGTTTCTGTTCTTTCCTCTTCCGAAGAGGCCGATTTTGCTTGCGATCTGATTGAAATTGAAGCGACAGCAAAGGCAGAGGTTCGCATCCCTTTCCTGCTTCTGCCACACCTGCTTCCCGATCTGCCGATTCTCAGCTTTTGGGCAGACACCCCCTCTCCAGGCTCTCCTCTTTTTGATCAGCTAGAGATCCTTTCTGAGCGCATGATTTTTGACTCTGCTTTAGCAAAAGAGCCGGTCTCTTTTGCGAGAGAACTTCTCCGCGTCTACCAAAAATGCGATATCTCAGATCTGACCTGGGCACGCCTGCAGAATTGGCGTAGGCTTCTTTCGACGACCTTTCACTCGCAGGAGCGTCTGGAGATGCTCTATGACACAAAAGAGGTGATCATTTTATATAATGAGCTCGAGCAACCAGCTCATCTGAGAGCCGATAGTCAAGCTTTTTACCTAAAAACCTGGCTCTTTTGTCAGCTCGGCTGGAAAAAAGAGGTCGTGAGCTGCAAACTATTAGCTGAGCGCCAAGAGCTACTCCCACAAGGGGCTGTTCTTTCTATTGACATTGTGACAAGCAATGGGAGCCAGTTTTCTTTTGGCAGAGATTTAAAGACTCCCCATCTTGTGAGCATGCGGTTTTCTTCGCTCTATCTCTGCGATATTCCCCTCAAATATTTCTTTCCGAGCACAGAAATGGGCCATTCGCTCATTAGCGAAATCAACCGCGGAGGAACAAGTGCTCATCTCATCCATATTTTGAAGACCTTATGTTAGATTGCGCCCAGCTACTCATCCCAGGTGACCTTGAAACCACTTATCGCGCTGGCTGTAGACATTTTGTCGACGTTTGCAAGGAGGCCATTTTTCGACGTGGCGCTTTTTTTGTCGCACTATCGGGAGGCTCGACTCCAAAGGCTCTCTATACCCTTTTGACAAAACCTCCCTACAGAGAGCAAATCGAGTGGGGTAAGGTTTGGCTTTTTTGGAGCGATGAGCGCAGCGGCCCCCCTACCGATCCAGAAAGCAATTATAACATGGCGCTTCTCTCTGGGTTTTCAAAGGTGGCTATCCCTGAGGGACAGATCCACCGGATGGAAGCCACGGGAGATCTGCCAAAAAATGCCCTTGCCTACGAGGAAAAGATTCGCTCCCTTCTGTATGGCCAGCCCTTCGATCTTGTCATGCTTGGCATGGGAGAAGATGGCCATGTCGCTTCTCTCTTTCCAGGGACAGAGGCTCTACTTGTCAAAGATCATCTCGTGGCTGCCAATTTCGTCCCTCAAAAAAACAGCATGCGTATGACGCTGACCTTCTCCTGCATCAACGAGGCTAGGGTCATTGTCGTCTATATCCTTGGCGACTCAAAAAAAGAGAGGGTATATGACGCGCTCATGCACCCTGAGAAAGACTATCCCATCCAGCACGTCGGCACTCCCTCTCATCCTGCCCTTTGGATCTTAGATGAAAAAGCCGCAGCACTTTTAAAGTAATTATTTTTAAACCCCTTTGTGTTAAACTTCCTCCCATGATTGTACTCGGAATTGAATCGAGCTGCGATGAGATGGCAGTGGCTGTTGTAGAGGACGGGGTAAAGATCCTGTCAAATGTGATTGCTTCACAAGCCTCTTTGCATGAGAAAACCCACGGCGTTTTTCCCGAAACGGCAGCTAGGGAGCACATCCATCTCTTCCTTCCCGCCATCAGAGAGGCTTTGAGAGAAGCCAATCTTTCTCCTGAGGCCATCGATAAAATTGCCGTTGCCAATGGCCCCGGACTCATTGGCTCTCTGCTCATTGGGGTTAATGTGGCTAAAAGCCTAGCCCTGGCCTGGAATAAGCCTTTAGTTGGGGTAAACCATGTGGAGGCCCACCTCTATGCTGCGATGATGAGAGAGACACCTCTCTTCCCCTCCATTGGCCTTGTTATTTCGGGAGGGCATACTCTGCTGCTGCGCATTCCTGAAATCGGGGTGTATGAAACCATTGGAACAACAGTCGATGATGCTGTCGGAGAGGCTTTTGATAAAGTCGCCACACTTCTTGGTCTGCCCTATCCCGGAGGACCTGCAATTGAAGCTCTTGCTAAAGAGGGCGATCCTAGCCGCTACCTCTTCAAACCGGGAAGAGTAAAAAATCAAAGCTGGAATTTTTCCTTTAGTGGTCTTAAAACGCAGGTACTCTATGCGCTCAAGGGACAAAATGGGAGCAAAGAGGCTTTAACTCTACTCCCTGTTTCTGAAAAGAGCCATCTGGCCGCCTCTTTCCAGGAAACAGCGCTAAAGAATCTTGTCTCTAAAGTGGAGGAAGCCCTGTCCCACTTCCCTTCAAAAGCTGTCTACATAGGCGGTGGGGTGAGCAACAATGAGAGGCTGCGCCTTCTGTTTAGCCAAGCAAACTTACCTGTTCCTCTCTATTTTCCAGGAAAGAACTTAAGCCTGGACAACGCAGCGATGATCGCAGGACTTGGGTTTTTTGTTC
>JABDDY010000017.1 GCA_013287365.1 Chlamydiota bacterium | reverse complement strand
CGCCACCGAGTTTTCGTGAATGGGCCTTGTCGACTGTGTAGAAGCGCTCAAAGATATGCTCAATGTCTTGCGGAGGAATGCCAATGCCTTGATCGGAGATGATGATCCTCACCTCTTCAAGATCAAGAGACTCTAGCGTGATGGTGATTTGGGGGCTCTCTTTGGAGTACTTGGCGGCGTTGTCGAGAAGATTGATGAGCGCCAGTTCGAGAATATCACTATCGGCAGAGATGAGGATCTCCTTGCCCGGCTTTGTGATCTTGAACTGCGCCTGCGGATAGAGGGAGAGCAGAGTATGCATGCAATTGTCTAAAAGTAGCCCGAGATCAATTTCTTTGAAGCGGCTCTCGGGAATGTTTTCGATATCGGCAAGGGTGAGAAGGTTTTTAATGAGCTTTTCCATCCTCTCGCAGTTGCGGACAATCTTCTCGACAATGCCCTTAAACATCTCTTTGGACATGTGGGGAAGATCTTGGAGCGTCTCAGCAAAGCCCTTGATGATGGTGATGGGGGTGCGCAGCTCATGCGAGGCGTTGGCGACAAAATCTTTCCCAAGTTCAATCACTTTGTAGTGGCTCGATTTGTCCTGGAGCACGATGATCGCTCCGCTGCCCTTAGCTTTGGGCGCTGCAATCAGATCGATATAGGTCTTGCGATCGCCTTCAAAGGAGAGAAAATCGGTTAAAATGCTGTTTTGGCTCTGGCAGCGAGAAAGTAGCTGAGAGCATCTGGAAAGTAAAAGAGGATTGGCATTTTCAAAGGCAAGAGGAAAGATTTGCCCCAGCAGGGTGCGGCGGGAGATGCCCAGCATCCGGCTGCCCATGTAGTTGATGTAGGTGACGTGCATACTGCCGTCAACGGCAATGACCCCCTCTCCTAGAGACTCTAGAATCGCCTCTTTCTCGTTGCGCTCGCTTGTCAGGTTTTGGATCTGCCGCCCAATCTGCTCAGAGAGGGAATTGAGTGTGCTGGCAAGGCGTTGGAACTCGCTGCTTGTCGCTACCCCTTTGCCAAGATCAATGTGAATGGTTTCACTCTTACCCATCTGATAGGGTAAAACAGCCTCTGTGATTTTGCGAATTGGGATTGTGAGGCGATGGAAGAGGACCCAGATGAGCGCGTTGAAAAAGAGCAGAGCCAGGAAGGAAAAGGCCAAAAAGCCAATCTGAAAATTCTGCGTGAGTTCTTGGAGCTGAGAAAAGGGAAAAGCAGCGCGCAGCACATAGAGCCTGCCTTGGAAGGGGAACCGGCGCGCGGTATAGGCAAATTTACCACCAAAGACCTCTGACTCTCCGATGCTGTATCCCTCTCCTGTTTGAAAGGCCTCTTCCACATCGGGGTAGCTTACAGGAGCCATCGAGGCAAAATCACCGCCAATGAGCCGGCTCAAATAGGAATCGTAGAGAATCTTGCGCTCTGTACTGATGAGACTCATCCGAAAAAAATAGAAATACTCCTGGTGCTGCAAGATCTGGATCATCTCTTCCTCTGTGTGGCCATCGTCGATGAGATGGATCACGTCATCAGTTGCCTCTTCTAAAGAGTCGCGGACAATGAGAGTAACGGTGCGCTCGACAAGGGGAAAGAGCGCCAGAACAAAGAGGACAAAGAGGATGATCTGGCTAAAGATGACTTTCTTGCGAAAACTCAAACCTCGCATGGGCTGTCCTGGGGATAGAGATTGCGAAAGCCACTCGGTGTAATGAGGATCGTATCTTCGTAGCGGATACCTCCCTTGCCTGTCAAATAGAGCCCAGGCTCAATGGTAATGGCCATACCCTCTTGCAAAAAGCTCAGTGCATCGGGTCCCTTTTGTTTGATCAGCGGAAACTCGTGCACCTCAAGTCCAATCCCATGGCCCAAGCTATGGACAAAAAGGGACTCTACCCCAGCTTCTGCCATTTTTTTGCGAGCGGCTTTGTCAAGATCGCCGATTTTTCTGCCAGGCTTGCAAAGCGCAAGGGCCGCCTTTTGAGAGGCTCTAACCACTTGATAGAGTCTATACAGCTCTGGATCGGGGCGGCCAAAAAAATGGGTGCGGGTCATGTCTGAGGCGTATCCCTCTAGCTGCGTTCCAAGGTCCAGAAGCAGAGTGTCTCCTCTTTTGAGTTTTGTCTCCCCACTTTGATGATGGGGGAGTGCAGAGTTTTTGCCAAAGGCAATGATTGGCTCAAAGGAGACTGTTTCAGCCCCCTTTTCAAGGCAAAAAATCTTGAAAAAGAGCGCCAGCTCTTTTTCTGTTACCCCAGCTTTGAGTTTGCCTAAGATGTGTTGGTATCCCGCATAGGCAAGGGAGGCACTCTTCTCTAATTTGGCTATTTCCTCTTTTGTTTTGATCGCTCGCAGTTTTTTCACAAGACCCGGGCGCGGCTTTAGTGGCAAGTCGTAGAGCTTTTCGAGCTGCCAAAACTTTTCGCAGCTTGTCTTGGCACTGTCAAAGAAGATCTCTGTCACCCCTTGCTCTTTGACAAAAAGCTTCTGCTCCTTGTCGTTTGCAAGCAACACTCGCATCTGTTTGCTGTTTTTTTGCGCTACTTCTATATAGCGACCATCGACAAACAGCGCCGTTTCAAAGGGAGCAACAAGAAGATGGCCCGCTGAGAGTTTCAGGCGTGTCAAATAGAAAAGATCTAAGGGGTTTTCAATGAGAAAACAGCTTTTGGAGCTCATGAGCACTTAAATGGATAAGGATTTTTTCTCCCTGCGGACTATAGGTAGAGTCAGTTGAAGAAGCAAGCTGCCGCATCAAATGGCCCGCCTCCTCCAGATTAAAGTTCCTCCGTTTTTTTGCACACCGAGCTGTTGCACAGGCAAGCTGAAGCGCTCTTTGCTCCTCTACGTTTGCTATTCCAATGAGCCCCTGCAGAAGAGCACAGAGCTCCCCGATGACCTCCTTAACCTCTAAAGCGGTTAAAAAGGGGGGAATCGCCTCTACAAAAAAGAGCTGCTTGCCAGCTGGCCTGATGAGAAAGCCCATCGATTCAATGGCATCTTGATGGGTGAGTAGCATCGCCGTTTCGACAGGAGTGCACTCCAAGGTGAGAGGGAGCAGGAGGATTTGGCTGACTGCTCTTTGCTGCTTGTTTTGAAAAGAGCTGAGAAGCTGATCGTAGATCACTCTAAATTCGGCAAGGCGCAAGTCGACAAGGACAAGACCATCAAAGCTCTCCTCTACACTTGACCCCTCAACAAGTAAATAGGGGCCAAAGAGCCCTAGAATCTTTTTTTCTTCGTGTCTTAAATCTAAGCGCTCAAAGGCGGGAACCATTTCCTCTTTCAAACTGGCCGCCTCCCAGGAAAAAGAAGAAGAGCCCGGCGGAGCAAAAGAACCTTGGCAATAGGCTACTTTTGGCGCAAAGGCTCCCGCTACGATCTCTTTCACTCTTTGAGTCAGCACCCGCTCTTCGCGCAGCCGCACCTCTTTTTTCTCTGGATGCACATTGACATCGACAAGTTCGGGCGCGATATCGAGGTAAAGCAGATAGGCGGGATGGCTTTTCTCATCGAGACGGGTCGCATAGCCTTCTCGGACGGCGTGACCGAGCGCATAGCAATGGACAAAGCGTCCATTGAGAAAAAGATACTGGCTGAGCCGATTTGCCTTTGAGAGTTCGGGCGAGCCGATCAGTCCCTTCAACTTAAGCCCTTCCGCAGTAAAATCTAGGGCAAAGCTCTTTTGCCTAAATTCGGAGCCAATCAAAAGCTCCGCGCGCTCGGCAAAGGAAGAGCTAGGTGGAATGCAAAGCGCTTTTTTCCCCTTAGAAAACAAATCGATGTGAACAGAAGGGGCACTTAAAGCCAGCTCTGTCACAAGACGAAAGATCCCCGCCGAAAGGGCGGGAGCACTTTTTTGAAACTTTTTACGCGCCGGCACATTGTAAAAAAGATCTCTCACCTCAACTGTTGTCCCCTGAGCTCTTGAAACTCTGCTTTGAGACAAGATTTTCCCTCCCTCTACTTCAATCTTCACGCCGAGTGTGGAAACAGCGGTTGTCAGGGTGAGTTTAGAAATCGCCGCAATGGAGGCGAGCGCCTCTCCACGAAAACCCATGGTACTCAAATGAAAAAGATCTTTAAATGCGTAAATTTTGGAGGTGGTATGTCTTTGTAGACAGAGAAGAGCATCCTCTTTCTCCATGCCAAAACCATTATCGGTCACACAGATTTTGCCAAGACCTCCCTCTGCAATTTCAACGGTGATCTTTGTAGCTCCTGCATCGAGCGCGTTTTCGATCAGCTCTTTTACAACAGAGGCGGGATCTTTAATCACCTCTCCTGCTGCAATCTGATTGATCGTTTCTTCACTCAGAAGCTGAATCTTGCCCATTAAGGGCATTGTGACACAAAGAAGCTTGCGGAGCAAAAACAAAAAAGGATTACACTACAGCTATGGATCTTCTCTACCCCATTGCAAAAAAAGTCGTCACACGTCTGCAGCAGGCAGGGTTCATCGCCTACTTTGCAGGAGGCTTTGTGCGCGACCATCTGATGGGACGCTCTGCCGATGATATTGATATTGCGACAAGTGCAAGTGTCGAAGAGATTCAAGCGCTTTTTAGCAAAACCATTCCCATTGGTATCGCCTTTGGCATTGTGATTGTTGTCGAAGAAGAAAAACCATTTGAAGTAGCGACCTTTCGCAAAGACCGCGACTATTTCGATGGCAGAAGACCCAGTGGCTTTGATCCAACAACTCCTGAAGAAGATGCCCTACGGCGCGATTTCACAATTAATGGTCTTTTTTACGATCCGCTCCAAGAAAAGGTCTACGACTTTGTGGGAGGGGTAGCCGATATTGAAAGGGGAATCATTCGGGCCATCGGTGATCCCCACCTGCGTTTTGCAGAAGATCGTCTTCGCATGATGCGAGCGGTGCGCTATGCTACCCGCTTTGACTTTCCCATCGACGAAAAGACTGAGGAAGCGATCCTCTCCCACGCTAGCGAACTCATGAGCTGTGTAGCGATCGAGCGCATCTGGCAAGAGTTTAAAAAAATGGCCCATTTTGGCCACTTTGACAAAGGCCTTGCCCAGCTCCATCGCCTGACTCTTTTGCCCGAGATTTTCCCTGAGCTTAAGGGAGTCTCTTTGGAGGAAATTGAGAGGCGGCTCTCCTGTATCCCCAAATTTCCAAAAGAGGCTCCTGCGTTTGCTCTTCTTCTCGAGCTTTTTCCGGGCCACTCCTTAAAAGAGGTTCTTCTTCTTGCCGACACGCTCAAACTCTCTAAAGCAGAGAGTGCCTTTGCTCTATTTCATCAAAAAACCAAAGCCCTTTTTTCCATGCCCAGCGCCTGGCAAGATAACTTGGAAAAGATGGAGTGGGCCCAGTTCTATGCCAATCCCTTTTCTCCTCTTTGCTTGTCCCTTCTAGAGGCTCACCTAGAGCAAGAGGAAAAGGAGAGCTTTGCAAGAGAAAATGAGAGGCGGCAGCAGCAGCTTGGAGAGGCCATCTCTCGCATCCAAACCAAAAATCCCTATATCCGCGCCTCGGACCTCATGCAAGAGGGAATAGTCCCTGGAGAGCTGCTAGGCAAGCTCTTGGACGAGGCCATCCGCATCGCCATAAACGAAGATCTACACCAAAAGGAGGAGATCTTGAAAAGGCTCAAGAAATGTCCGCTGTGGCCTGGGGGTTAGTTCATACAGTTTTTGCTGTTTGGGCTATTTCCAAAAGGTAGGCTTGAAACGCCACCTTTTGGAAATGGTTAAAAAAATCGGCTTATCTGAGAGAGACAGGGCGTCCGACAAATGGCTAAAGTCCAAGACACCAAAGATGTTGCTTTTTGAGTCTTGTTACGCCATTCTTAAGGCCGTTTCTTGGCCTACTTATTTAAGTATGCGCTGCGAAGCTCAACCGAGATAGGTTCATATGCAAAAAAAATTCCTCCTTCCAAGTTTTACCCTCATCACATCGCTGCTCCACGCAGAGTGCTGCGACGATCCCTGCCGCCCCCCCGTAGAATCTTGTGTCGACTGCGCGCAGCTTTGGCCTTCTAAAGGACCCAATTGGATTGTCACACCAAACGCAGGCCCCTGTGTCAGAGATGGCGCAGACATTTTTGTGACGGGAGAGTTTCTCTATTGGACAGTGCGCGAAGATCACTTGGGCTTTGCCTTGAGGTCAGGACTTTCTTCTACAAGTACAGGAACCGCTACGACGATCCATAGAGGCACCATCTTGCACCCAAACTGGAAATTCAGCCCGGGGTTTAAAGTCGGTCTTGGGATGCTTTTTGACCACGACGGCTGGGACATCTATGCAAATTATACCTGGCTGCGCCCTCGCGACATTGAGAAAGAGGTAACGATTTCCTCGGATGAAGGAGCGAGTGATCTACTCATCGATTACCTTTGGGGAGTTGGCGTAAACTTCGTCGGGACAGCGTACCACACAGCCAAAACCCACTGGAATCTGAACTTTAACGTCATTGACCTAGAGCTAGGACGCAACTTTTTTGTCAGCCGCTACTTGCAGATGCGCCCCTACTTTGGCCTCAAGGGGACATGGCAAGAGCAAGAAAATCACCTTCTTTTCGACGCCTCTCTCTCCGAGACTCGCATGATCCGAATGTGCGAAAACAGAATGCGTAACTGGGGAGTCGGTATTCTCGCAGGTTTAGACACGGCCTGGCACTTCACCAAAAGCTTTAGTTTTGTCGCAGAGGTCGCTGCTTCCGCCCTATGGGAAGGCTTTGAAGTGCATCGCAGAGATGTTGACATACAGCTTTTCCCAATCTCTTTTCCCTTCTTCAAAAATAATTTTCATACCATTAAGCCGGTCCTTGAGTTCTATTTAGGCCTACGTTGGGAAATGTGGTACTGCTGCGAGAACTACCACCTGAGCCTTGAGGCGGGCTGGGAGGAGCAGCACTGGTCAGACCAGAACCAGTTTGCCCAGTTTGCAGTGGAATCGCGCCAGGGCGATCTTTGTCTCCAAGGCTTTACATTAAAGGCGAGGTTTGATTTTTAAGGGGTTAGAACTCTTCTCTCTCTTTTTTCTTGAGGAAAAAATATTTTAACCCTTAAATAAGAGAAAACGCCCTATGTGAATTCTGGCACCCCCCCTAGCTAGAGAGGTGTCCTTGAAAGTGCGTTGTGTATCTTCACCTTAAGGAGAAATATGAAGAAAATTATCGTTGGAACAGTGGCTGTTGTAATGGCTGCCATGTTTACACTTTCGGCCGATTGCTGCCGATCTAGCTGCAACAGCTGTGAAAAATCTTGCTGTCCACAACCTAAACCCTGCCCACCACCACCTCCTCCTCCATGCCCACCACCATGCCCACCAAAACCTTGCTGCCCAAAACCTTGCTGTCCAGCACCACGTTGCGGCTGCCAGAAGAGATCTTGCAATACTTGCAATACAGATCCCTACTATCAGCAACAAAACCAAGGGATGAACCAAGGTAACATGCAGCAACAGCGCATGAACCGAGATCAAGGCACGAAAGGTCAAAACATGAACAAAGGTTCGATGAATAATTCTGACCAGATGCAGCAGTAATCAATCGATCTTTACAAAGACCACTGTAAGATCATCTGCTTGATCAGCTCCCTGGGAAAAGCTAGCGACCTCCTTGAAGAGGAAGTCGAGGCTCTCCTGGGGAGTTTTATTTTGGGTCTTTTGGAGTAGCTGCCAAGCAGCCTCTCTTCCCAAAAATCGCCCACTACTATCTTGCGCCTCTGTTAGCCCATCGGTAAAAAGAACGAGGCGATCCCCCTTGTGAAGCTGAATCTCCTCTGTTTCTACCTGTAGCGCAAGTTCGGTAAGACCGAGCGCTCCCATTCCACGGGAAAGAAGGAGAAAAGGGGCACCTGCGCGCAAAAGCAGCGCGGGGGGATGGCCGGCACTGCAGTAGGTGAGCACCTTGGTTTTTAGGTCATAGAGGCCAATCCAAGCGGTTGCAAAATTGCCTGTCTCCTTAGTGTCCTCGCAAAAGAGAGCGTTTGTTTTTCTAAGAGCCTCTGCAAGAGACTTTTCACTCTGGAGGGTACTGCGCAAAAAAGAGCGAAGCAGCAGCGAATAGAGACAAGCGGAAATTCCCTTATCTGATGCATCGGCAACGGCAATCAGAAGGCGATCATCTGGCAACCTAAACAGATCATAAAAATCACCAGCAACTTCCCGTGCGGGCAAAAAGCCGGCCGCTACCTGGATGCCTTGGAGATGAGGCAACTCTTTAGGGAACAGGCTCTTTTGAATCTCATGGCCAATCGCAAGCTCTTTAGCAAGAACCTCTCTAGCCAATCTCTGCTCAAGTAGCGCCTTGAGCGTCTGATTGAAGTGCTGTCCAATTTGATTGATCTCAAAACCAAGAGAATCAGCGCTATAGCGAGCAGATACCTCCCCCTGCTCGACCCGATTCATCACCTTATGGAGCTCTCTTAAGGGGCGCGACATGCGATGAGAAAGCCAGAGGGTACATCCACCTCCGACAAAGAGAAAGAGCAGAACAAGCCAAAGAAGAGTGTTGAGTAGCTCTACACTTCCCCGGTGCTCTAAAGAGTCTTTATCGACTGCAATGAGCAAGCTAAAGGAGCCATCTTTAAGCTCAAAGCGCCTCTCTTGCAGACGGCTCTTTTCAATCTCTGGACTTATGCTACTGGTTTTTAGAACAGGGGCTCCCTGTTTACCCACAAGAGCAAGAGAAAAGGAGGTTGTTCCCTTTTCTAAATCGGCGATTGCCTTGAGCCAGGTATCTGCATCAAAAGCAAGACCTAAGTCCCCTTTGAGCAGAACAATGGAAGGAGCATACCCTGGGGCCAAAAAGGCGATTTGGAGTTTTGCATCCCTAAGCTGCGCCGGCTTTCCTATCAAAACAGGGCGGCTCGATGCCGTATAGACCCCATTCTGGATGACAAAGGCAATCCCTCCCTCTTCCATGTCAGGGAAAGGCTCTCCCGGATGATCCTGGATCAAATGGGCGATAAACTGAAGGTTAGCCTCTTTTAAGGCCACCCACTCCTGGATCAGCTGAGTCATCCCCTTCCCGAGCAGAGAGAGCTCTAGGTCAACGTCTTGTTTTTGAAGCTCCTTCTCCTTGTCAAAGAGGAGGAGGGCAAAAAGAAGGAGCGGAATGATGAAAAAGGTTGTGCAAACAACTAAAATGCGCTTAACTAGGGAACCTGAATATTTCATTTCCATAAACAGAGGGTTTTTTGATGAAAAAGATTTAACAGCTCTTGAACCTATCCGCAAATTCGAAGGTGCTGATTTTTGAAGGATTTTTTTGTCATTTTTAAAGCCGCTTCGCAGGACATACTTAGATAAGTAGACCAAGAAGCGGCTTTAAAAATGACGAAAAAAGACTCGAAAAGGAGCACCTTCCAATTTGCGGATAGGTTCATGGGCCAGCGGCTCGGGCAGGAAAAGTAGTTTTTTATTCTTGCGTTTTTCTAGTTAACATTGGTTTTTAGTATGTAGCTTACTAAAAGTAAGATGGTTAACCACAGAGCTCGCAGAGAACACAGAGATTAAAAAAATCCTTCAAAAATCAGCGCCTTCGAATTTGCGGATAGGTTCACAGGTGTTGTAGGGCATTTCTCTGTTTTTTAATCTCTGTGTTTTCTGCGAGCTCTGTGGTTAAATGTCTTATTTTAAGAATATTAAGTCTCTATGAAAGTGAACCCAAAACTCAGGTCTCTAAGCAAATCGGGCACTGATCCATCTTATGTCCCCTCGCGGGGCAATAGGTGCGTGCGTAGTAAATGATCTGCAGGTGAAGCTTTTTCCAGCTGTTTTTGGGGAAGAGTTTTTTTAAGTCGTTCTCTGTTTGTACAACCGATTTGCCAGAGGAGAGTTTCCAGCGTTTTGCGCAGCGATGGATGTGTGTATCGACAGGAAATGCGCTCTTGCCAAAGGCTTGTGCCATCACAACAGAAGCTGTTTTGTGCCCCACACCCGGCAAATCTTCTAGCTCAGCAAAAGAGCGAGGGACCTTGCCGTCCTGCTCTTCGAGAAGCTTTTTCGACAAACCCCAAATCGCGCGCGCTTTTTGGGGTGCTAAGCCGCAGGGGCGAATGATCTCTTCGATTTCTTTGGGCTTAAGGCTGATCATCTTCTCCGGCGTATCTGCTTTAGCAAAGAGTTTGGGAGTGATCTGATTGACACGTGCGTCTGTGCATCTTGCCGAGAGTAGAACGGCGATGAGAAGCGTGTAGGGGTCTTTGTGTTTGAGAGGAATTGCGGGATGGGGAAAAAGCTTGTTTAAAATCTCTTGGATCCGCTTTGCGCGCTTACCTTTCTTCATTTGCCGACACAAAAGTTGGCGAAAATACTGCTCAAAATATCTTCTCCGATGTCCCTGCCTATGATGCGGCCAAGGGAGCGAAGGGCCTCCCGCATATCGGAGGAGACAAATTCTGCAGAGACTCCTCCTTGAAGGCCTTGAATGACACTTTGCAGAGAGCTCTTAGCGTCGCTAATGGCTTCTTTGTGTCTGAGCGAGGTGAGAAGAACTTCCTCCTTTGATGGAGGCCCCTTTTTCCAAATGAGCCTGTCGATCTGCTCTTTCAAAGTATCTAGGCCTATTCCCTCCTTTGCCGAGATTTGTACCTCGGGCAAGCGCTGAGTCGGAGAAGGATGTACAGGCAGATCGATTTTGTTCCAGACAAGAAGAGTCTTGTCGAAAGGAACCTTTTCTAGGAGCTTTTTCTCTTCTTCCCCAAGGGGACAGCTCGCATCGAGAATCAGCAGAATCAGATCTGCCTGCTCCATAGCAGAGAAGCTGCGTCTAATGCCCTCTTGTTCAATCAATTCGGTTGTCTCATGAATCCCCGCCGTGTCGATGAGGCGCATGTGGAGCTCTCCAAGGCGCAGGGTTTCTTCTAGCAAATCACGGGTTGTACCGGCAATTGGTGTGACAATCGCGCGCTCTTTGCCAAGAAGAGCGTTCAGCAAAGAGGATTTGCCAGCGTTGGGAGGGCCGATGAGGCAAAGAGAGAGTCCCTCATGCAAGAGCTTCCCCTCGTCAAAGGTAGAAAGGAGCTGCTCTAGTTTTTGAACTGTTTTCTCAAGCAGAGCGATCACCTCTTCAAACGGTGCAAATTCGAGTCCCTCTTCGGGGAAATCGACCCACGCTTCTAAAATCGCAGCCGTATCTGTCAGCTCTTGTTGCAGGGAGGCGATTTTTTTAGAGAGAGCGCCGCCAAGCTGTTGACTGGCTGCTTGCAGCGCAAGGCTATTTTTCGCACCGATCAGCTGAGCCACTGCCTCTGCTTGGGCAAGATCGATTTTCCCATTTAAAAAGGCGCGGCAGGTAAATTCGCCAGGAGTTGCAAGGCGCGCGCCGGCATGGAGTGTCTCTTCGAGCACCTCTTTGCTGACAAAACTGCCTCCATGGCAGTAAATCTCTACGGTGTCTTCTCCTGTGTAAGAGGCGGGGCCACGCATCACAATGAGGAGAACCTTGTCAATGAGAGTGCCCGATGCATTTATGATTTTGCCATAGGTGGCACTGCGGCAGGCAAGCGAGGATGCCCGTTTTGAAAAGAGCTGATCGGCAATGGCAAGGGCTTTAGGGCCGCTGATGCGGATGATGGCAACGGCTCCCTCTCCAGGGGCAGTTGCAAGTGCAGCGATTGTCTCTACCATAGAAGGACATTATTTTCTTCTACTGGAGTGCTTTAACGCAAGGGAGATGAGCTCGGGAAGAGGAACCTCTTCTCCTTTTTCATCTAAAATTATTTTTACAGCTCTCTGCGCTTCTAAAGGATTTTGTCCCAAGTTGACAAGGGCGCTAATCGCATCGGAGCTATGACCGCTTTTTGAAGTGGCTCTAGAGAGCAGGAGTCCCTCTACCTTGTCTCGCAGTTCGATGACCAGTTTTTGAGCGGTCTTATTCCCAATGCCGGGAACACTGGCAAGGACTTTTACATTGCCTTGGTGCAGAGCCAGCCGCAGGTCCTCCAAGGTCAAGCGGCCGAGGAGGGCGAGGGCGAGCTTAGGCCCAATACCTGAAATATCGGTTAATGTTTCAAAAAAATTTCGCTCTTCCTTGGTAAAAAATCCGTAGAAACGGTGCGAGTCCTCTCGAATAATCGTGGAAATATAGAGGGTAAGGGGCTGTCCTATTTGGGGCAGATGGTTGAATGTTGCTAGGGTAATAAATAATCGAAAGCCAAGGCCTTGTACCTCAAGGGTGGCTTCTGTGGGTAAGGCGCTTGCGAGCGTTCCGCGGATGTAATCAAGGGTCATATTTTAACCTCAGTTTTGGATTCACTTTCATAGAGCCTCAAAATCTGCCATGAGGCTCTATGAAAGTGAATCCAAAACTGAGGTTTTTATAGTATGGGCATGGCAAAGGGCGAGGGCAAGGGCATCGGAGGCATCTTCTGGCTCAGGGAGGTGGGAGAGTTGTAAAAGGCGCTGAACCATTTTTTGAACCTCTGTTTTATTTGCCCCTCCGCGGCCTGTCACGGCCTGTTTGGCTTTTCTGGGACTATACTCAAAGATGGGGATTCCTCGCTCTTCGGCTGCGATAAGAGCAACGGCTTTTGCCATCGATAATTTGCTGCTACTGGCTACATTTTTATAAACAAATTGGCTTTCAATGGCAATGGCGATCGGTTTGTGGAGGTCGAGAAGAGACCGGAGCGCTTGAAAAATGATGAGGTAGCGCCGAGGAAGCGAGGATTTAGGAGGGGGTTTAATGCAGCCAAAATCCAGAGGCGTGGGGTTTCTGTGTGTAAGAGCAATCACTCCGTAGCCGGTGACTCGCGTTCCCGGGTCAATCCCAATAATAACTTTTTTTTGCGGAGTCATCTATTCTTCTTAACAATAGCCGAAAAATTTCCTCTCTGCTAGTTTTTTTACTATGGTCTCTCTAAAGGGAATCGACTTTCGTAACATCATTGTGCGCATGCCAAACTGGATTGGTGATCTGGTCATGGCGACCCCCATTCTGACTGATTTGCGCAAACAATATCCGAGTGCGCGGATCACCGCCATGTCTAGAGCTCCCATCAGCGATCTTCTACTTTCCGATCCTGATATTGATGAGCTCTTTTGCTTCACCAAGATGAGCAGTTTTTCTCGGCGCAGCGACAAAAAAAATCTCATCGAGAAGCTCTGTCTTGGCAAATACGACTTAGGGGTTTTGCTCACCCATTCTCTCTCCTCTGCCTGGTGGTTTTGGCAGGGAGGGGTGAAGGCGCGCCTTGGCTATGATTGCAATGGAAGGCGGCTTTTGCTGACCCATCCGGTACCGCTTCCTCCTGCGATCGATCGACAGCATCTTGTAGTTACCTACAAGATGCTCCTAGAGCCGCTTGGTATTCCCGTTTCGACAAGCGTGCCGCGGCTTTTTCTCTCGCAAAAAGAGGTGCAAGAGGCACAGCAGCTGCTCAGACAACATGGCGCTCTAGAGCAGAATCTGGTTGTGGGAATCAATCCAGGGGCCACCTATGGACTTGCAAAATGCTGGCTCCCTGAGCGCTTTCGAGAGGTCGCTCTGCGACTTCTCGAAGATCCGCGCATTGTGATTGTCTTTTTTGGGGATCAGCCAACGGCTCCCCTTGTTAAAGAGATTTGCCAAGGTCTTCCTACGCGCGTTGTCAACTTGGCAGGTCTTACCTCTCTGCGAGAGCTTGCGGCTTTAATTAGCTGCTGCGATGTCCTTCTGACCAATGACAGCGGTCCGATGCATATTGCCGATGCTCTCGGAACCAAAATCATCGCACTCTTTGGCTCGACAAATGAGATTGTCACCGGCCCCTACTCCCAAGGGAAAGTGATTCACAAGCATGTCGCCTGTTCTCCTTGCTATCAGAGGGTTTGTCCCATCGACTTTCGCTGCATGAAAAGCATCAGCGCCGAGGAGGTGTACAAGGAAATCTATGCCCTTCTCGAGGGATTTGTAGCGAAAAAATGAGTCTCAAAAAGCTGGTCAGGGCTCTGCTTCCCAACCCCTTGGACCGTTTGCTGAAAAAGGCGGAGTGCAAAGGGCAAAAGCGCATTTTGCTCTTTTGGAATCGAGGTCTTGGGGATATAGCGCTTGGCCTCTATGCCATCGTCCATAAGATTTACGCTGTTATCCCGGATGCTCGCATTGTCTTTGTCACAAGGCCCAATCTTGTCGATGGTTTTGCCCTGCTGGAAAATGTAGAGGTGATTGGAGTCCCTGGATTGCAAAGAGGGCAAGAGGTAGATCTCGGGGATTATGCAGAGGAGTTTGATCTCATCATTCCACGACCAGATCCCACCTACTGGGTAAGCTGGCAGCTTGGCACACTCACGCCTCGCCTCCATTGGAAAAGTGAGTGGGAACCTCTTTGGCAATCCTATGGTTTAAGCAGCACAGAGCGCTACATAGGCATGCATGTGCAGACAGAGACCAACTACGCCTCTTGGCGCAACTGGCCTCTAACATCTTGGGAGCGCTTATTTAAGCTTCTCGAGGGGAAGGCGAAGGTTCTGCTCTTTGGTTTTGAAAAAGAGCCTCATTTTGATTTTCCACATCTCATCGACCTGCGTGGCAAAACCCCTCTTTTTTCTCTGCTTTCGATCATCAAAAACCGCTGCAGCGCGCTCGTGGTTCCC
Source organism: Chlamydiota bacterium (assembly GCA_013287365.1). GTDB lineage: Bacteria > Chlamydiota > Chlamydiia > Chlamydiales > Rhabdochlamydiaceae > JABDDY01. Next base: position 7,236 of record JABDDY010000017.1, on the reverse strand, counting down.
GATTCGGGCATCAGTGCGATGACCTACTTCCTGGATAGCTCCTTTCCTCTGCAGCTGGTTTCCCTTTGGGGCAGGCCTCACATGGGGATTTTGAAACAAAATGTCCCCTCTCCCAATCCACTGCTACGGCATGTGCCTTTGATTGGCAGCGGACAGAAAATCGAAAACATCTCTCCAGAGCAACTGTTTGCCACTCTCCATATAGGAGGGAGCTTTTGAAAGAAGAGCTGGAGTTAGCGTTTCGATCGCGCAGCCTGACCTTTACAAGTCAAATTGAGCCACTCACCTCCTACCACACAAGCGGCAATCGTAGGGAAATCGAAAGAGGTGAGCAGCTTCTTGCCTCCGGTAAAGTCGGCGCCATTGTGCTTGCAGGAGGCCTGGGGACCCGGCTTGGTTGGCAAGGACCGAAGGGCACCTTTCCTCTGACCCGATTTGCGCGCCGATCGCTTCTACAGTTTGTGTGCGATAGAGCTCGCGCCGCCTCTACCTATTATGGACGAGCGCTCCCGCTTGCTTTTATGGTCTCGCCGCTCAATGAGCAGAAGACCAAGGAGCATCTAGGAGGAGAAACGGTCGATTTTTTTACACAAGAAATGGCTCCCTTTTTGGACCTAGAGGGCAAAGCTCTGCCTCTGCAGGGGCCCTCTGGCAATGGCGATGCCCTGCGATCCTTCTACAAGTCTGGACTTTTGAAGAAATGGAAAAAGGCAGGAGTGGAATTTGTAACGGTCATCCCGATTGACAATATCTTAGCCGATCCCTTTGATGCCAACCTTGTCGGATTCCATGCTTTAAGCGATGCCGATGTGACTGTGAAGGCAATTTTGCGAGAAAGCGCCGAGGAGCAGCTGGGGGTTTTGGGAAGTTGTGATGGCAAGCTGCAGGTCATTGAGTACTTTGAGCTTCCCGAGGAAGAGAGGCTCTGCAAAACTCCTCAAGGGCTAAAGTGGCAAGTTGCACACATCACCCTCTTTAGTTTTAGCCTCTCTTTTGTAGAATCTATCCAAAGCGTTCATCTCCCTTGGCATTTTGCTCGCAAAGAAGCAGAAGGGACTCCTGTCTATAAATGTGAGAAGTTTATTTTCGATCTGCTGGACCATGCCAGGTCAGGCCGGGTCCTTGTCTACCCAAGAGAAGAGACCTATGCTCCTTTGAAAAATCGAGAAGGGGAAAATAGCCCCGAAATGGTGAGAAAAGCTCTGCTTGCCTTTGATCAGCTCCAATTTTCTAAGGTGACCGGCAAAAAGACAGAGGCCACTTTTGAACTTGACCCCGCTTTTTACTATCCCACCGAGCAGCTCAAAGAAAAATGGGCAGGGGAACAAGCGCCCCGTGATTGTTATGTGGAACCTATGTTATAAGTAGGGAGCATGAAAATTGCCTATTTAGGTGCTGGAACCTGGGGGTCTGTTCTTTCTTCTCTCCTGGCTTCTAATGGTCATCAGGTCCTTCTCTGGACGCGCAGTAAGTCGCTAGCTGGAACCCTTTCCAAAAGTCGCAAACATCCCAAACTTGCCGGGTTTAAACTGCAAGAGAGCGTACAGGTCACGACAAGTTTAGAAGAGGCACTCTTGGGTGCAGAGACGATTGTCGAATCGGTCACCTCCTCGGGGATTCGCTCGGTCTTTGAAGAGGTCAAAGAGCTCTCTTCGCTCAATTGTCCGATTGTGATTACCTCTAAGGGCATCGAGCAAAACTCTGAGCTTCTTTTGCCCGAGGTTGTACTCGATGTGCTGGGCGATGGGTCACGCCGCTGGATCGGCTGCTTAAGTGGTCCTAGCCATGCTGAGGAGGTTGTTAAGCAGTTACCCACCTCTGTCGTCTCCTCTGGCTATGACAAGAGCATCATGTTTTTGATTCGCGATCTGTTTAACTCCCTCTATTTCCGCGTCTATCCCAATTCGGATCTAAATGGGGTTGCCTTTGGAGGCGCGGTAAAAAACATCATTGCGATTGCCTGTGGCATTTCCGATGGTCTTGGCTTTGGAGACAATACCAAAGCAGCTCTTATGACCCGCGGCCTTCACGAGATCCGCAAGCTCTCAGTCACCAAGGGATGCCGCTCGGAAACCCTCTACGGACTTTCGGGAATGGGCGACCTCTGCGTCACCTGTCTGTCCAAACTCTCTCGCAACTACAACTTTGGCCATCTCATTGCCGAAGGATTTGACCCAAAAACCGCCAAGGAGAAAATCGGCATGGTTGTCGAGGGGGCCTACACCTGTGTTTCTGCTCTGCAACTGGGGCAAAGCCATCAGATCCCGGTTCCCATCACCGAGGCGATCTATTCGATTATCTACGAGGACCTCAATCCGCGCGATGCGGTGAAAGCGCTTTTGCAGCGAGCCATCAAAGAAGAGCACTTGTGAGAGGCCTCCCAGTCATCACGGCGGCAGAAATGCGCCGAATCGAAGCGCTTGCCTATGCAGAGGGAATGAGCGATGAATCCTTCATGCTCAAAGCGGCAAGCGGCATTGCGCACACCGCAGAAAAACTCCTGCTCGGTGTGAAAAAAAAGGTCCTCTTGCTCGTCGGCAAAGGAAATAATGGAGGGGACGCCCTTGCAGCCGGCACCCTTTTGCTCGAAAGGGGGTATCCTGTCCGCGCCTTTCTTCTCTATCCCCTCGTTGCCTGCTCTCCTCTCTGCCAAAAAATGGCAGAGCGCTTCCAAAAAGCGGGCGGGCTCCTCGAGCCTTTCAAAACCGACCTCTCTCCTGCTGAGTTTCTCATCGTGGCACTTGTTGGAACTGGCTTTCAAGGCAAAGCAGAAGGGCCCCTCTTTGAAGCCATCGAAGCGGCCAACCTCTCGAAGCTGCCTCTTTTAGCCGTCGACATTCCCTCCGGCCTAAATGGCAATACCGGAGAGGTTACCAGCATAGCGATTCGAGCTACTGCAACAGCAGCCCTTGGCCTTCCCAAAATTGGCTTTTTCATCGGCAAGGGGTTTGATCATATCGGCAAGCTCTTTGTCCTCGACTTTGGCCTGCCCCCCTCCTACTTAAATCAAGCACAGCCAGAGGCCTATCTCTTCGATGACAAACAAGCCCCGCATCTTTTGCCCCCCATCAAACGGACCCGTCACAAGTACCAGCGCGGCTATCTTCTTGCCATTGCCGGCTCTCCGCATCTTTCGGGAGCGGCTTTTCTCAGTTGTAAAGCGGCTTTACGCGCAGGAGCTGGCATTGTCAGGCTCTTTCATCCACCCGACATGGAGGTGGAACAATCTCCCGACGAACTGATCCATGAACCCTGGAGCCTTCCGCGCTTTTTAGAAGAGAGCCGGCGTGCCAAAGCGCTCCTTGTCGGCCCCGGGCTCTCTCGCACGCAACCAGTCTTTACCCAGCTCGATCAGCTCTTTTCTTCCTCCAAACTGCCCAGCGTTCTCGATGCCGATGCTCTCTTTTACCTCGCCAGTCGCCCCGCTCCCCCTCCTCACGCCATCCTGACCCCCCATTTCCAAGAAATGGAGCGCCTCCTCGGGCAACCCCCCGATCTAAAAAATTGCCAGGCTTACGTGGAAAAATGGGGGGTGACCCTTGTTCTTAAGGGCGCGCCCACCTTCATCTTTGAAAAAGGGGAAAAGCCTCTGATTGTTCCGAGAGGGGATCCTGGCATGGCAACGGCGGGAGCAGGCGATGTGCTAACTGGCATCATCGGCGCGCTTCTTGCCCAAGGGATGGCTCCCTACCCAGCAGCAACCCTAGGCGTCTTTCTCCACGACCTAGCGGGAGAAAAAGCGGCCCTGCGCAAAACCTCCTACGCCATGATCGCCTCCGACCTCATCGAGGCCCTGCCCGAGGTGTTTAAGGATTTAACACGCAAAGAGGTTGAGAGGTGATTCGGAGTTTTTGGACTGGACTTTAGCCATTTGAAAAATTAATTGTCGGGGGTTTATCACCCCCGCGCCCCTGTTTCCGCGCCGTCGGTATTTTTTCGCCAGCGCTTCGCGTCAGGAGAAAAAACACCTCCAACGCGGTTTGTGGTTTGATTTTTTTGAAAATAAGGGGCATTCTTGGCAGTCATTGGGTGAGTTTTATTTGTGCTGGAGACTTTTGGATGGAGCGCGGTTGATGAGTGACGTAGTGAAAATTTTAGACGGCAAGAGAATGGATAAGACAATGCCGGAGGATTATGAACCAGTCTTGGAAACAATCGTCAGCAAAATCAAGGCAGCCCAAGCAAGGGCGATTAGAGCAGTCAATTTTGAGCTTGTCACGGTTTGCAGGGACATTGGGCAGATCATTTATGAGAAGCAGAGTAGGGTTGAATGGGGAACATCTATCGTTGAACGATTGGCTGAGGATTTAAGAAATTTATTTCCAAGGACAAAGGGATTCTCGTCACGCAACCTATGGATTATGAGGGACTTATACGTTTCGTATCGGGATCATGAAAAACTGCAGACACTGTCTGCAGAAATTAGCTGGTCTCACAATGTAGCTATCTTATCGAAGTGCCAAGATCAGCTGGAGCGGGCATTTTACATACGCATGTCGAAACGGAGTCGTTGGAGCTATCGCACCCTCTTAAACCAGATTGAGAATAAAGCTTTTGAAGCGCCGGCTGCGCCAGGGCTTAAATTCCGGGCGCCACCTTGGCATATCCAACTTTCGAAGCTTCTTGGGTATATTAGACCTCTTGCATAATTTGCTTTATCTGAAAAAATCATCGATTTTTTCAGATAAAGCAAATTATGCAAGAGGTCTATTCTTCTCCGCATCCGTCACTCATTCTCCGAACGAGCTCCTCCACCTCACCCAGAAGCTCTGGATCTTTCTCCTTCAACCTAACCGCGATTCTTTGTCTTGCTCGTTCCAGCATCCCCTTGCAAAACAAAGCACTACACGCCTCTGGCTCTGCTTTGAATCGTCCGCTGTCGAAGTGAACCACCTCTCCATGAATAACCCCATAGTTGGAAAAAATCCCGGAGTCGTTGTCTACAAATCCCTTTTTGCACTGCAGAAGGATCTGTGCGAGCAGAGAGCGAATCAACGCAAATGCTTGTTTCCTCTCCTGTTTTTCCAGAAGAGTATCCAAATAATCGCCGAGTCTCTCTGCCTTTTTCTGTACGACAAATTCAAAGTCGTCGAGGTTGATGCAATGAGCTTTGCCTCTTTTGTCGATGAGGGTGACAGGCAGATGCCAATCACAGGTTTTTGATAGGTGAAGAGCGACAAGAGCGCTCTCCTGCCGAAAGTGCTCGTAGGCGATCTTGTAGCTTGTGAAGAGCTCCTCGCGATTTATCTGCTTCTGCTCAATTTCTTTGAAGCGGTGCTTTTTCCAGAAAGACAGAGGCAGTATTGGAAGCCATCTTTTGGGCAAAAGATGTTTCATCTTGAAAAACTTGAGCACATACTGGCCGCTTGTCGAAGAAAAGGCATAGCACTGCGTACCTGAACCGAGGTAATGCAAGGGCTCTGAAAAAGCCTCCAGGAGCTCTCTGCGCTCTTTTTCGGAAAGCGGCTGAGAAACATCACACGCTGCGCTGATGTCAGAGGCGATTCTTGCGATGGTAAATCCTCGACCTGTTCGGCTAAAAAGGAAAAGCAGACAAAGGAGAAAAAAAAGGCACAAGACTTTGCGCATGAGCAGCAGTGTACAGGAAACCCTTGCATAAATCCAATCTTAACAGCAAGAATCTCTTCAAAGACCTCAGTAGCCATTTATAGGCAATTGCAAGGGGGAAAATAATGAAAAAAAAGCGACCTTCAGAAATTGAATATGAAGAGAGTTGTGGGAGCGTCTTTGCTGACCTGGGCATTTCCTATCCAGAAGCTGCTCTAGCTAAATCACAGCTTGTCTGGGAAATCGCCAAAATCATCAAAAAAAAGAAACTCACACAAGCTAAAGTAGCTAAGGTTTTGAAAATCGATCAACCTAAAGTGTCCCTACTTCTTAGAGGGTACTTGAAAAGTTTCTCTCTGGAGCGTTTGTTGAGATTCTTAAATGACCTTGGCTATAGTACATGACGGTTTAGGATTTTTTGTCTGTAGATGCACGAATTCCCAAACTGCTTCGCAGAACTTTCTGCTTAGCTTCCTCGTAGGATTCTTCGATTTTGGCTCTATATTTTTCTGTTGGTGATTGATAATAGGAGTAAAAAATACTGTTGCGTTCTTGAAATACAAGGACAGTGCTCCCATCTTTATAGTGAGTGTCGTCCTCTTGTCTGTAGGCAATTGAAACACAGACTCGCCTGGCAGGGAAAGGATGTTCTGCTAGGAAAGGCCACAGTTTTTTCATGAGTATTTAGAGCTTGTAGGAGTCGCTCCGTGAGAACGATTTCTATCTCGCGCGCCTCTTCCAGACTTCCTTTGCGATAGGCAACAAAATCTACTGCAACTTTACCCACTTCTTTAGCCAATTGTCCTCCCCTCCCTATATAGAACAGGTTAAAATCTTTTTGCGCTTGTTTAGCAAATGGGTAAACGATCTGTTCTAAATAGAGAGAATAATCTCCCTCTTTCATCGTACCACCAAACAGTAAAGGAGTGAGCAATAGAGTACTAACTAGCAGTTTGATAAAGGCCATAAGCTGTATCCATTCTTTCAAAATATTCGTCTAGTGTTGACTGATAAGTCGTTCCTGAAATCTTGTGGTTCACGAGAAAAAAGCTCATTTTACATCTTTTAGAAGTTAGTGAGGAGGCCTTCATCTGACATGCAGAATTCTGCGGGTAGGGTCTAGAAAGCCAGAGAGGAATATAATCTTTTTTTCGAGTAGATATTTGCAACTTCAAAAGTGACTTTATCAGAGATAGGCTGAGGAGCTCCTACTGTAACTTCAATCAGTTGTTTCCTCATAGAGGCCTTTAGCTGAGGGCTCATGCCTTCAATCGCTCGCTCTGTAATCACAGAATCCTCTCCGTAGCTTACGTCTAACCAAAACAGTTTAGAATTTGCCTCTTCAATCTTCACTGAAAAAGTGCACAGGAGATCTCTTTTCAGCGTCTCTTTTTGAGTCTCTAATTTTTCCCGTTCATCCTTTACGTTCTTTGAGTCCGGTGTTTTTTTCCATTTGTTGGGGTAGCTCCACCCCATTAGTAGTGTTCCTCTCTCTACCATTTTTGCGAGCGCTTCGGGCATAACGTAAGATTTATGTTCTTCTGGGGTTAGGTCACTTCGAAGGAGAACCATGCCCATTCGGTTGCCGTGATAGGGATGCACGTCACCAAATAATAATGGAGTGAACAAAAGACTCATGAGGAGTGCTTTGATAAAAATCATGATCAT
>JABDDY010000016.1 GCA_013287365.1 Chlamydiota bacterium | reverse complement strand
GTAACAAGAAAAAATGATTTTATCCTCTTTTAGCTCTGTATGGAGGTAGAGGAGGCTTTGGCAGCCTGCGACAAGATTTTCCTCCTTTTTGTGCTCGGATGGAAAGGGAGGGAGTGCTTTTCCAAGTTCGATGATGCGCAGGTAGCGCTCTTCCGCCGTTTGAGAGGTCGGGAAAAGTTTTTTCATTTCTTCTTGCTTTTGTAAGCAACTCTTTGTCATCCTCTCTATAATGCGCTTTGTTCTGCTTGACAACAATGAAAAAAAAGAGTGTGATAGTTCTGAACTATGGTAAAAGAAGACACGATCAAAATCGATGGGACAGTCGAAGAGCTGCTTCCCAATATGACCTTTCGAGTGGTACTGCAAAATGGAATGCGCGTGCTCGCCCACCTATGCGGTAAGATGCGCATGCGCAATATCCGCGTTCTTGTGGGGGATGTTGTCACGGTCGAAATGTCTCCTTACGACTTAAGCAAAGCCCGCATTATTTACCGGCAACGTTAACTTGTCACAAAGTTTGTTGCTTTTTAATCCGACCTCTAGGTAGCCTTAAGTGTTTTATACTTTATACCCCAAGGGTCTTTTGCGAGTAGGGGCTTAAGGCCTTAAAGGCCTAGCTAAAAGCCCAAATAGCTCAGTGGTAGAGCACTTGCATGGTAAGCAAAAGGTCGTAGGTTCAATTCCTATTTTGGGCAGGTTTTAATCACATCGGAGGAAGAAAGATGGCAAAAGGAGTATTTCAAAGGGTCAAACCGCATGTCAATATCGGGACCATTGGCCACGTAGACCATGGTAAAACCTCGCTGACAGCTGCGATCACGAAGGTGCTTGCTGAAAAAGGTCAAGCGCAGTATCGCGACTATGGTTCAATTGACAACACCCCAGAAGAAAAGGCGCGTGGAATTACGATCAACGCTTCCCACGTCGAATATGAAACAGATAAGAGACACTACGCTCACGTAGACTGTCCAGGCCACGCTGACTATGTGAAGAACATGATCACAGGAGCGGCACAAATGGACGGCGCGATCCTTGTCGTCGCAGCTACAGATGGTGCGATGCCTCAGACTCGCGAACACATCCTCTTGGCTCACCAAGTGGGGGTTCCGGCCGTTGTCGTGTTCCTTAACAAGATGGATATGATTGGCAAGGGAGACGAGGAACTTGTGGACCTTGTCGAAATGGAGCTACACGAGCTTCTCGAGTCGAAAGGGTACAAAAATGTTCCCATCATTCGTGGCTCAGCTCTGAAAGCGCTAGAGGGCGATCCTGAGTATGTGAAGGCGATTGTCGAACTGATGAAAATAGTCGACGAGAAGATCCCGACACCTAAGCGCGATATGGATAAGCCTTTCCTCATGCCGATTGAAGACGTTTTCTCGATCTCTGGTCGCGGAACGGTTGCTACAGGAAGAGTGGAGCGCGGAATTGTCAGAACAAACGATAAGCTGCAGATTGTCGGGATTAAGGCGACTCGTGAGACTGTAGCTACAGGCCTCGAGATGTTTAACAAGACTCTCGATGAGGCGCAGGCGGGAGAAAACGTCGGAATTTTGCTGCGCGGTCTGGAAAAACATGACATCGAGCGCGGAATGGTTCTGGCCGCTCCTGGTACCTGTAAGCCTCATACGAAATTTAAGGGAACTGTTTACGTGCTGACCAAGGAAGAGGGGGGACGTCATAAACCCTTCTTCACAGGATACCGTCCACAGTTCTTCTTCCGTACAACGGATGTGACCGGAACAGTGACTTTGCCAGAAGGTGTAGAGATGGTGATGCCTGGGGATAACCTGGAAATCGCAGCTGAGCTGATTCATCCTGTTGCGATGGAAGAGGGAATGCGTTTTGCGATCCGCGAAGGGGGCAGAACCATTGGTGCAGGGACCGTAACCAAGATCCTAGCATAAAGAAAAAAGTGTGCGAGGTGGGGAGAATGGCCCCATCTCTCCATCTTCTTTGGGTGCGTAGCTCAGCTGGTAGAGCAGCGATCTCCAAAGTCGCTGGTCGGGGGTTCGAATCCCTCCGCACTCGACTATCCAGAGGGGAATTCTATGAGCCAAGTCATGGAAATAAAATTGAAAAAAAACAGCCGAGCGTTTGAGAAGAAAAAGCAATTTTTTACTTGGATAGGTGAGCTGAAAGAAGAGCTAAAGAAGGTCAGCTGGACGACTCAGGCAGAGCTGCTCTTTTGTACCAAGGTGGTTCTTTGGTCAACTCTTTTGTTTGGCTTAGGGATTTATGTGGTGGATCTTGTCATTAAGGGCTGTTTGGAGCTAATTAAGTGGGTACTTTTAGCGCCTTTTTCATAGAGAAATAGCAATTGCTCTTGAGTGTAAAGATTCTTCTCTTTAGAATGTCTCTGCCTAGAGGGCTTCGTAGGATCGTAGGTTTTTGAGAAAAGCATGCAAAAGTGGTATGTTGTACAGGTTGTATCGGGACAGGAAAGAAAGGTGAAGAAAGCCCTTGAAGAAAATCGACAATCCAAAGGGATGGTTGAGCTCATCGAAGAGGTTTTAGTTCCTTCTGAGTATGTTTCCGAAGTGAAGGGGGGCCAGCAGCGCATCAGCGAAAAGAGGCTTTGGCCCGGGTATGTCATGGTCAAGATGAACATGACCGATGACACCTGGATGTATATTAAAAATACAAACGGCGTGCTCGGATTCCCAGGAGGAGAAAAACCAACACCTCTCAGTGATAAAGAGATCGAAGAGATCTTAGCTGAATTGGAAGGGAAGAAGGGTGGCGTCGTTCAAAAACACAAAATCAGCACGGGTGATCGGGTCAAAATCACCGATGGGGTTTTTGTCAATTTTACGGGCAGCGTCATTGAAGTCTTTCACGATAAGGGACGCCTTTCTGTGATGGTTTCGATTTTTGGACGCGAAACAAGGGTCGATGATCTAGAATTTTGGCAAGTCGAACAGGTTGCCACCTAAAGAAGAGTAGGATTAAAGACAATGGCGAAAAAGTTAGTAAAGACAATCAAGTTGCAAATTCCTGCAGGCAAGGCTAACCCTGCGCCTCCGATTGGTCCAGCGCTTGGTGCGGCACAGGTCAACATCATGGCATTTTGTAAGGAATTCAATGCCAAGACGCAGAACCTAGGAGGAGAGATCCTTCCTGTCGTGATTTCGGTCTTTTCAGACAAGACCTTTAGCTTCATCACGAAAGAGCCTCCTGTAGCGCAGATGATTTTGAAAGCAGCGGGCATTGAAAGCGGATCAGGGGTGCCCAACCGTAATAAAGTGGGCAAGCTCACAAAGGCTCAGGCGCAAGAGATTGCAGCAAAGAAACGGCCAGACATGCGAGCGGGCTCAGATGAGGCGGCTCTTCGGCTTGTGATGGGAACCGCTCGCTCCATGGGCGTAGATGTGGAAGGAGAATAGAATGGCGGGTAGAAGTAAGAGATTTAGACAGATTGAGCAGATGTATAGTAGGGAGAAGGTCTACTCTTTAGAGGAAGCGATAGAGATTCTCAAGAAATGTCCTTCTGTAAAGTTTGACCAGTCTGTCGATGTAGCACTCAAATCGGGCATCGACATTAAAAAGTCGGAGCAGCAGGTGCGAGGAACAGTTGGCCTTCCTCATGGAACAGGGAAAGAGATCCGGATCCTTGTTTTTGCGCGCGGCGATAAGGTGCAAGAGGCTTTAGATGCAGGTGCAGCTCATGCGGGCCATGCGGAGCTTTTAGAGAAAGTCGCAGCAGGGTGGGTCGATTTTGATGCGGTCATTGCCACTCCAGACATGATGAGGGATGTGGGAAAGCTCGGGAAGGTTTTGGGGCCTCGTGGTCTAATGCCGACGCCTAAAGGCGGAACGGTGACAGCTGATGTCGCTAAGGCGATAAAAGAGCTCAAAGCGGGAAAGGTTGAGTTTAAAAGCGATAAGAGTGGTGTCATCAACAATATGGTGGGGAAACTCTCTTTTGAGACTAAACAGCTTGTGGAAAATATTCTCACGTTTTTAACTGCGGTGGCTCGCTCTAGACCCGCTTCTGCTAAAGGACAATTTCTCCAGTCCCTTTTTGTCGCCTCGACAATGGGTCCCGGTTTAAGAGTAGACTTAAGTGGAATCTCAGAGAGTTAAGGATTGATAGGGATATGAGAGAGGAAAAGCAGTTACTGCTCGATGAAATCCGAGGAAAAGTAGGCAAGTCCAAGGCCTACTTATTGACTCGTTACCAAAATTTAAACCCCAACCTTGCCTCAGATTTGCGCATTAAGCTTGCCAAAGCAGGGGGCGGCTTTGTCGTGATGCGCAAACGTATGCTTATGAAAGCAGCCGAGGGAGAGGGGGTCGCTTTAAGTCGCGACATGCTGAAAGGACATGTGGGAGTGGCATTTGCTTTAGAAGATCCTATCCAGGTGACAAAAGCGCTCTACCAGTTTAGCAAAGACAATGAAGAGGCCCTTGAGATTTTAGGTGGCCAATTTGAGGGGCGTCTCTATTCGGGACCCGAGGTCAAGATGCTCTCGGAGCTTCCCTCTTTGGATGAGATGCGCGCGCAGCTGCTTGGCCTCTTTGAGGCGCCAATGGCGCAGACGCTCTCTGTGATGGAGTCGCTACTGACAAGCGTTTTGTATTGCTTAGAAAATAAATGTGATAAAGAAAAATAACCCGTGAGGTAATAACGTGAGTACCCAAGAACAACAAATTGACCATCTCGTAGAAAGTCTGAGCAAATTGACTGTCTTGGAGATGTCGAAACTCAAGAACGCTCTTGAAGACAAGTGGGGCGTGAAAGCAGCGGCCGCTGCTCCTATGATGGTGGCAGGGCCTATGCCCGCTGCGGGAGGAGCCGCTGCAGAGGTGAAGGAGTCTACAGAGTTTAAAGTTACACTCCAAGAAGCTCCGGCAGACAAGCGCATTGGGGTCATTAAAGTCATTCGCGAGGTGACAGGACTTGGCTTGAAAGAGGCAAAAGATCTCGTGGAGGGCGCTCCTAAGGTCATCAAAGAGAGCACTTCAAAAGCTGATGCCGAGACCATTTCCAAGAAAGTGGCAGAAGCTGGCGGAAAAGCTTCTGTTGTGGGGCTGTAAGCGACCACAACTTCTGCGTGCCCGTGAAGCGTGGCCGTGCCCTTACCTGGGTTTTGTTCAGGTAGGGGCACGGGTGTGCTCACGGGCACGAATAATTTATCATTTGAGGGTGGTCTTCCGCTCTCAAAGAGCGCTAAAATTTTGAAGAACATAAGCTTAGAGTGAGGAGCTGTTTCAATGTTACGAAAATCGCCAAATCGCGTGAGTTTTCAAGAAAAAAAGGAGATCATCGATCTCCCGAACCTCATTGAAGTGCAGATCAATTCTTACAGACAATTTTTGCAGACCGATCGGTTGCCTCACGAGCGCGAAAATGTTGGATTACAAGAGGTTTTCACTGAGATCTTTCCGATCAAATCTTACGATGAAAAGACGATTCTTGAATATGTCTCCTATACCTTAAGCGCACCCAAATACACTCCTGAAGAGTGTATCCGCCGAGGCATCACCTATAACGTGGTGCTCAAGGTCAAGTTTCGTTTAACCGATGAGACGGGGATTAAGGAAGAAGAGGTCTACATGGGGACCATTCCCGTGATGACAGACCATGGGACCTTTATCATCAATGGAGCCGAGAGGGTCATTGTCTCTCAGCTGCACCGCTCTCCAGGTATTTCCTTCGAACAAGAAAGACATCCTAAAGGCAACATTATCTACTCTTTCCGCATCATCCCCTATAGAGGAAGCTGGCTAGAGGGGGCCTTTGACATGAACGACCAGATTTTTATCTACGTCGATCGCAAAAAGCGGCGCCGCAAGATCTTAGCGACCTCTTTTATCCGCGCTCTTGGTTACTCAACGGATTCTGATATCATTGAGGAGTTTTTCAATACCGCCCGCGTTAAGATCCGTTCTGATAAAGATTTTACAAAGCTTGTCGGAAAAATTCTGGCAGAAGATGTCGTTGAGCAGGAGACAGGGGTGATCTTTGGAAGAGCTTCTGAAAAGCTGACAACTGCAATGCTCAAGCGCATGCTCGATTCAGGGATCAGTTCCCTGAAAATCGCTGAAGATGCCGATGAGACAAGTCCAGTCATCAAGATGCTGACCAAAGACCCGACCGATTCCTATGAATCGGCTCTGAAAGATTTTTACCGCAAGATTAGGCCTGGTGAACCAGCAACGCTTTCGAACGCACGCTCAGTGATCATGCGTCTTTTCTTCGATCCGAAGCGCTACAACTTAGGAAGAGTCGGCCGCTATAAGCTCAATCGCAAGCTCGGCTTAAGTGTTTCTGAAGAGGATCTGGCCGCTGTCACCCTCAAAAAAGAGGATGTGATTGGGGCGCTCAAATACCTCATCAAGCTGCGCAAGGGAGAAGAGGGTGTCTCTGTAGACGATATTGATCACTTAGGCAATAGACGTGTACGCTCTGTGGGAGAACTTATCCAAAACCAGTGCCGGGTTGGCCTAGCTCGCATGGAGAAGATCGTTCGTGAGAGAATGAATCTTTTTGATTTTTCTTCCGATACCCTTACCCCTGGAAAGATTATTTCGGCTAAAGGTCTTGTGGGAGTTCTCAAGGACTTCTTTGGTCGTTCGCAACTTTCACAGTTCATGGATCAGACCAATCCAGTGGCTGAGCTTACCCACAAACGAAGACTTTCTTCTCTTGGGCCTGGTGGGCTCAATCGTGAGCGAGCAGGCTTTGAGGTTCGCGATGTGCACCCGAGCCACTATGGCAGGATCTGTCCCATTGAAACTCCAGAGGGTCCCAACATTGGACTCATCACCTCGCTCTCTTCCTTTGCCAAGATCAATGAGTTTGGATTCATTGAAACTCCTTATCGCATTGTGCGAGATGGAGTGGTGACAGAAGAGATTGAGTACATGACCTCTGATCAAGAGGAAAACTGCGTCATTGCGCAGGCCTCTGCACCGCTTGATAAACAGAGTACCTTTATTGAACCGACCTGCTGGGCGCGTATGCGCGATGAGTCTTTAAAAGTGGAAACAGACAAAGTGACTCACATGGATGTCTCTTCCAAGCAGCTTGTCTCTATTGTGGCTGGACTGATTCCCTTTCTTGAGCACGATGACGCTAACCGCGCCCTCATGGGCTCGAACATGCAGAGGCAAGGAGTTCCTCTTCTCAAAACAGAGGCACCCCTTGTGGGAACAGGTCTTGAGGCGCGTGCCGCGCGCGATTCTGGGGCTGTTGTGATTGCTGAGGAAGATGGTGTTGTCGAGTATGTCGATGGATTTAAGATTGTCATCGCCTCAAAAGCCAACCTCACCCAGAAAAAGACCTATGTTCTCAACAAGTTCATGCGCTCCAATAGTGGTACCTGCTTGAACCAGACACCCCTTTGCAACGTCGGCGATGAGGTCAAACTCGGCGATGTCATTGCCGATGGCCCTGCAACGCAAAACGGGGAAATCGCCCTTGGGAAGAACGTGCTTGTCGCTTTCATGCCTTGGTGCGGATACAACTATGAAGATGCGATCCTCATCTCGGAAAAATTGGTCAAAGAAGATGCCTATACGTCGATCTATCTCGAGGAATTTGAGCTAACTGCCCGCGATACCAAGCTTGGGAAAGAGGAGATCACACGCGATATTCCCAATATCTCTGAGGAGGCTCTTGCAAGCCTTGGAGAAGATGGCATCATCCGCATCGGTGCGGAGGTCAAGCCCGGCGATATTCTCGTTGGAAAAATCACTCCTAAATCGGAAACAGAGCTTGCTCCTGAAGAGCGGTTGCTCCGCGCTATCTTTGGAGAGAAGGCGGCCGATGTGAAAGACGCCTCTTTGACTGTTCCTCCTGGAACGGAAGGGGTTGTGATGGATGTCAAGGTCTTTAGTCGAAGAGATCGTCTCTCTAAAACAGATGACGAACTTGTCGAAGAGGCCTCCCGCATCAAAGATATTCACCAGGAGTATAAGAATAAAGAAGCCGAGCTCATGATTGAGTTTCATGAGAAGCTGGGGGCACTCCTTTTGGGAGAGCCAGCTCCTGGGCCGATCATGCATCGCAAGACAGGCGACATCCTGATTAAAGAGGGAGAGCTTGTCACGCAAGATATGCTCGAAATTCTTGAGACAGAGAAAGCTGAGGATCTGCTCATGGCAGAAAATGAGACCTATAGCCTGCTTCGCAAGCTGCTCCGAGAATATGACGGAGCGATGCAAGAGCTCCAAGTCAAGCATTCGACAAGTGTAGAGTTTACGCGCAAAGGGGATACAGAGCTTGATCCCGGAGTGATCAGACAGGTGAAGGTCTATATTGCCACCAAGCGCAAGCTGCAGGTGGGAGATAAGATGGCTGGCCGTCATGGAAACAAGGGCGTTGTATCGCAGATTGTTCCAGAGGCTGACATGCCCTATCTCTTGACCGGAGAATCGATTGAGATCATCCTCAATCCTCTCGGGGTGCCTTCCCGTATGAATATGGGACAGCTGCTTGAGACACACCTTGGGTATGCGGCGAAAAAAGCAGGGGTCTTTGTCAAGTCGCCTGTGTTTGAGAGTTTCCCCGAGGCGCGCATTTGGAAGATGATGGGCGAGCAGGGGCTGCCCACCGACGGCAAATCGATGCTCTATGATGGGCGTACAGGTGAGCGCTTTGATAATCGCGTTGTAGTTGGCTACATCTACATGATGAAGCTCAGCCACCTTGTCGCGGATAAAATCCACGCCAGATCCATTGGCCCCTACTCTCTTGTGACCCAGCAACCGCTCGGTGGTAAAGCGCAGATGGGTGGTCAGAGGTTTGGAGAGATGGAGGTCTGGGCGCTTGAGGCGTATGGAGCGGCTCACGTCCTTCAGGAGATGCTGACGGTTAAATCTGACGATGTGGCCGGAAGAACGCGCATGTATGAATCGATTGTCAAAGGCGACAATATCTTAAGTCCTGGAACGCCAGAATCTTTCAACGTTCTTGTCAAAGAGATGCAAGCTCTTTGTCTCGACGTGCGTCCTGAGCGTTCTCAAGTTGTAGGTGTAGGAGTAGGAGTATAAATGGAAGAAGATAAGCTTGCTTCTCAGTTCGATAAATTGACCATTAAGATCGCTTCCGACGATGTGATCCGCAATGAATGGTCAAGAGGCGAAATCAAAAAACCTGAGACAATCAACTACCGCACCTTTAAACCGGAAAAGGGAGGCCTTTTCTGCGAGAAGATCTTTGGTCCGATGAGAGACTGGGAATGCGCCTGTGGTAAGTACAAGAAAATCAAGCACAAGGGAATCGTCTGCGACCGCTGTGGAGTAGAGGTGACTCTTTCCAAAGTGCGGCGTGAGCGAATGGCTCACATTGAGCTTGCCGTTCCCGTGATCCACATCTGGTTCTTCAAGACAATGCCCTCTCGCATTGGCAATATTTTGGGGATGTCTTCTAGCGACCTTGAGCGGGTAATCTATTATGAAGAATTTGTCGTCATAGATCCTGGTCGTACAACGCTAGAGCCCAAGCAGCTACTCAACGATACTGAGTATAGAGAAGCTCAGGAGAAGTGGGGAAGCGATAGCTTTGTCGCAAAAATGGGTGGCGAGGCGATTGCCCAGCTTTTGGAAAAAGAAGATCTTCCGCTTCTTGTGGCTGATTTGAAGGAAAAACTGCGCAAGACTCGCTCGATGCAAGCGAGGATGAAGCTGGCCAAACGTCTAAAAATTGTCGAGAGTTTTTCTACCTCTCCTAATCGTCCTGACTGGATGGTTATGTCCGCGATCCCGGTCATCCCTCCTGATCTGCGACCGCTTGTGCCTCTCGATGGGGGCCGTTTTGCGACCTCCGATCTCAATGACCTCTATCGTCGCGTGATCAACCGCAATAACAGGCTAAAATCGATCTTAAAGCTGAAAACGCCCGATGTGATCATCCGCAATGAAAAGCGCATGCTCCAAGAGGCTGTCGATGCCCTTTTTGACAATGGCCGCCATGGACATCCTGTCATGGGAGCTGGCAATCGACCTCTCAAGGCACTTTCGGAAATGCTCAAAGGAAAGACAGGTCGCTTTAGGCAGAACCTGCTTGGAAAAAGGGTCGATTATTCGGGCCGTAGCGTGATCATCGTGGGACCGGAGCTGAAGTTTAACCAGTGTGGTTTGCCCAAGCAGATGGCCTTAGAGCTATTTGAGCCTTTCATTGTGAAGCGGCTAAAAGATATGGGCTATGTCTACACGATCCGATCGGCTAAGAAAATGATCCAGCGCCAAACAACAGAGGTGTGGGATGTTTTAGAAGAGATCATCAAAGGTCATCCTGTCCTTCTCAATCGCGCGCCGACGCTCCACCGTCTAGGGATCCAAGCTTTTGAGCCTGTGCTCATCGAGGGAAAAGCGATTCGCATTCACCCTCTTGTCTGCACAGCCTTTAACGCCGACTTTGACGGCGACCAGATGGCCGTTCACATTCCTCTGTCGATCGAGGCACAGATTGAAGCTAAGCTTCTGATGATGGCACCCGATAACATCTTCTTGCCCTCTTCTGGCAAGCCATCGGCTGTCCCTTCTCAGGACATGATTTTGGGTCTTTATTACCTGATGCACGATCCGATCCATATCCGCGAAGAGCATGGCAAAAAGACAAAAACCTTTGCCTCTTTAGAAGAGGTGCTCCTCGCGATGCAAGCAAGCGGCAGCTACAACTGGTATACCAAGGAAGCACTGCTTTCAGGAGCTCGTCGCGATGACCTCGGTCGCGGTCTCCATATCCACGAGAGGATCAGACTCAGACTCCCTGCAGGAATTATCGAAACAACTCCTGGGAGAGTGGTCTTCAACACGATTGTACCCAAAGAGCTCGGTTTCCAAAACTATGCGCTGCGCAAGAAGAAGATGAGTGAGCTTGTGCTCGAGACCTATAAGAAAGTGGGACTTGAGGCAACCGTTCGCTTTCTCGACGATCTCAAGAATCTGGGTTTTGCAGAGGCGACAAAAGCCGCTCTTTCTATCGGAATTTGCGATATCACCATCCCATCGAGTAAGCAGAAGATGATCGACAATGCCCATAAAGAAGCAGCTGTCGTGCAGAAGCAGTATGAAGATGGGATCATCACAGATGGAGAATCGCACTCCAAAATCATCAGCATCTGGACAGAGGTGACCGATGATCTTTCCGATGAGCTTTTTGCCCTCATTAGCAAGCCCAATAAAGAGGGAGAACTGAACCCGATCTTCCTGATGATGGATTCAGGAGCTCGTGGAACCAGATCTCAGGTCAAGCAGCTCGGAGCGATGCGCGGTCTGATGGCTAAGCCCTCTGGCGAGATTCTTGAGTCGCCCATTACGGCAAACTTCCGTGAGGGACTGAGTGTTCTCGAGTACTCCATTTCTACCCACGGTGCCCGTAAGGGTCTTGCCGATACCGCCTTAAAAACGGCCGATTCTGGGTACCTGACAAGGCGTCTTGTCGACGTTGCCCAAGATGTGATCATCACAGAAGAGGACTGCAGTACCTTAAGCGGGATAGAGGTTTCTGCCATTAAGCAGGGGCAAGAGGAGCTGTTGCCTCTGAAAGATCGCATTTTTGGCCGTACAGTCTGCGATGACATCTATCAGAGAGGAGACAACACTAAACTCCTTGCTAAAGCCGGAAGCGTGCTCACGATCTTACAAGCAGAAGCGATCGATGATGCGGGGATTGAAACAGTTCGCATTCGATCTACCCTCACCTGTGAATCGCGCCGAGGGGTTTGCTGTAAGTGTTATGGCATTAACCTTGCCAATGGAAGTTTAGTGGGCCTTGGTGAGGCTGTTGGCATCATTGCCGCTCAGTCGATCGGTGAGCCTGGAACTCAGCTGACCATGCGTACCTTCCACTTAGGGGGTATTGCAGCAGCGGCTACCACACCTGAGCTTGTCTCCAATGCAGCAGGTATGCTCGTCTATATGGATCTGCGTACCGTCCAGAACCAAGAAGGGGAATGGCTTGCGCTCAATAAAAACGGAATGCTGCACATTGTGTCAGGAGAAGGGCGCACTCTAGAGGAATGCAAAAAACTGCTCAGCACCAAATCTCTAGAGCCACTTCATAGCTTTGGTATTGAGCTTGGGACACGCATTCTTCTCTCCGATGGGGCGAAAGTTGCCAAAGGAACCAAGATTGCCGTCTGGGAACAGCACAACATCCCGATCATTTGTGAAAGGCCGGGCTATGTCAAGTATGAGGACCTTGTAGAAGGAATCTCCACCCAGCGCGAGGCCAATAGACAGACCGGTCAAACAGAACTGATCGTCAAGCAGCACAGGGGAGAGCTCCATCCACAGATTGCCATCTATGCTGATACCAATTACAGCGAGCTTGTCGGAACATATGCCATTCCATCGGGCGCGTTCATTTCGGTGAAAGAGGGAGATCATGTCTCGGCTGGTATGTTGCTGGCTCGCTTACCGCGTGGCGCGATCCGCACAAAGGACATCACGGGAGGTCTTCCTCGCGTGGCGGAGCTTTTTGAAGCAAGAAGACCCAAAGATGCTGCCGAGATTGCCAAGATCGATGGAGTGATTGATTTCCGCGGCGTGCAGAAAAATAAGCGTATCGTGATTGTGCGCGACGAGGAGACAGGTATGGAGGAGGAGCATCTCATTGCTCTTACCAAGCACCTGATCCTTCAAAAAGGAGATCATGTCGTCAAAGGGCAACAGCTGACAGATGGCCTGGTTGTTCCCCACGAAATCCTCGAAATTTGCGGGGTGCGTGAGCTTCAGAAGTACCTGGTGAATCAGGTGCAAGAGGTTTATCGTCTCCAGGGCGTTGACATCAATGACAAGCATATTGAGATCATCGTCCGCCAGATGCTGCAGAAGGTACGCATCACCGATCCCGGTGACACGACCTTCCTCTATGGCGAAGATGTCGATAAAAAACTCTTCCACCGCCAAAATCGCAAGATCATGGACGAGAGCGGTCGCCCAGCTCAAGCAGCCCCTGTCCTACTTGGCATCACCAAAGCGTCGCTCAGCAATGAGTCTTGGGTCTCGGCCGCCTCCTTCCAGGAGACGACACGCGTGCTCACTGACGCCGCTTGCGAAGGCAAAACCGACTATCTCTTCGATTTTAAAGCCAATCTGATCATGGGTCATATGATTCCAGGCGGGACCGGCTTTTTCGAGTATCAGAGCCGCCTAAAGAAGAGCGCTCATCTCGAAGGCGAAGAGGAGCTGCAGTTCACATTCTAGATTTGAGGGAACCATTCGGTTCCCTCATTCGTTTCTCCGATCAAGTAAGCGCATTTCGAGGCTTCTTCTAAATAACCATCCAAGAAAGCTTGAAAAAATATCTCTCGTCCCACAGAATCTCAATCAAAAATTCACGTTTCTTTAAAGCGAGAGGAAAAAATGGCCATCCAACCTAAACCCTTCTTTGTAAGCTTAGAGCCCATCACTGTTTTGGGCCTTAAAGCCGTAGAGCAAATGTTCTGCATCTATACAGGAAAAAGTGGCAAGAAGCTTGATTTTGAGGCTGTAGCAGAAAAAGCGGGAGGCTGTGCTCTAGGGACACTCTTCAAAAAATCAGAAAAACAGTGGCTTGGAAAAGTAGGAGAGCCTAAAGGTGCTTTGCGCAATGATCCTCTAACCATTCGGAGCCGAACCAAAAAAGAGCTCAATTTAGACACGATCCGCGAGAAGCTTGCCTATGATCTCTACCAAGAACTGGGAAGGGGCCTTTTTCTTGTCCCCAAAACTCGTTTGTCCCAGCAGCCGATCATGGACAAGTTCAATACGACCCACTTTCTTGCCATCGAATGGGTCAGACAAGGCATTCAAGACTCCTTGAGAATCATGTGTCGTTTCATCGAGGGCTACCAAGATTTTCAAAAAGCACAAACCCTGGATGGGGGAGAACCGATCACCTTCATGGAATACATCAAACGCCACCACCGTCCCCCTGAAACTCTCCTCACGCCTCAAGGCAAGTCTGTGCCTTTGCAGGGGATAATGAGCTTACTTGCGGTCAGCAGGTGTCTTGCTGACACAGATGTTTTAGGAGGATCTGGAGGAAATGCCGGATTTATTTGGATCTATGAGGGGCAAGAAATTAAAGGCGCTCAAGTTGTTAAAATCGATCCAGGCGAAGCCTTTAGATTTAAGAGAGATCCTGAACAAGAAAAAGTATCAATCAATTGGGTGATTAACACTCAAGAGTATCTGGGACACCCCGATTATCACCTGAAAGATCTGCGCAACCTTCAAACCTCCAATAACAATAGGGAAACAGTGATCGTTTGGTCAAACCTTACGCCTTCAGAGCAAGAGGAGTTTCTAGCTGCCTTATTTAATGCCAATCGCTACCTAGAGTCAAAAGAGGTCCTTCATCTGCTTTTTTACAGGGAGGGGAGTTTCAACCGCAGTGAAACAGAAATGATTCCTGAAGAGATTGCCCGTTCCATACAAGCTGAGATGACAATCTGGATAAAGAATCAGCTCCTGATTTACGCAAATGACCTTAAAGAATTTAAACAAGCTCATCCCGACCAGCTCATCCGAGTCCACTACATCGATAAATGGGGAGAGCTGTCCCTACCTATGACAGAGGAAACCTTCCCGATTCGAGAACTTTTCACACATCTGCGTATTGCCAAGGAAGAAAAAGTCGATCCAGACAAGGAAGATTCTTCGATGGGCAGCTGGCTCTCCCTTGGACCTAAAATGTGCTTCTTAAAACTAGAAGAGCTCTTTCATCTTAATCAAAGTGGCGAGAAAATCCTCCTTACAGGGCAAGCGGGAACGGGCAAAAGCACGATCTGCCAAAAAAATCGCCCATGATTGGGCCTCGGGAAGACTCTGGAATGACCAGTTCGATGCTATTTACTGGCTCCCTTTGAGACAATTAAACTCTAAAGAGTTGCCTTTAGATACCTTAGATCTATTCCTGGCAAGCGCTCTTTCAACGCTGATTTTTCAAGGGAACCTTACTCTTATTCAGATTTTAGATCTGGTCAAGAACAACCGATCAAAAAGCTTGATCCTACTCGACGGGTATGATGAAGCCTCTGCATCACTCAAAAAGGTCATTGCTGAACTGATCCAAGAAAAAGAGTACAAGATCCTTTTAACCTCCCGTCCTGGAACGACAGATGATCTAAATCCTCATTTTACTCTCAGAGTGGAGAATATCGGATTCTCAGATGACCACATTGAAGATTACGCCAAACTATTTTTTTCTCTGGGCAAAGAGAACAAACACCCGCTACCTTTTATGCAATTTATTCGAAAAAATAAGAGTCTATTTGATCTAGCTCATATCCCGCTGCAGCTCCAAATGCTCTGTTCTCTCTGGAAGCAAAAGAGCGAAGGGTTTGCCTCTAACTTAACAGGCCTTTATAGACAGATGGTCGATCAGCTGCTTCTTTGGAATAGCAGAAAGTTCAAGCTCTCTAATCCACAGGAAACCTTATTACTCCTCGGGCAAATTGCCCATCGCAGTCTTTCTACAAGCCAATTGATTCTCTCTAAGCAAGAGGTAGAAGGAAGCTTAAAGAACACTGCCTGTACAAAAGAGGATTTTTTGACAACAGGTCTGCTCAAGGAGTTGGAGGAGGGCAAGAGTTATGCTTTTTTCCATTTGAGCTTTCAGGAGTACTTGATTGCATATACTTTTGCAAACAGACTTTCAGAACAGCAAAGGGAGTTTATTTTGACTCATAGAAATAACCCTCAGTATCGTCAGACTTTAGCTTTTTTATGCGGGGTCATTTTTCAAACCACCCCTCAAGCGGTTCCCTCTTTTTTTGAAGCCCTTTATGAGCCTACAACTACCTTTGCACCAAAAGAAAGTCTCAGGCTTGGGTTTCAATGCCTAAATGAGACGAGCGATTTACATACTCTTCCAGCTTTTGACTCTTGTTTAGATAAAAATCTCTCCCTTGTCTCCGAAGAGGATAATTCTTTTTATCAACAGACAGAGGCACTTAAATATCTTTATGCCAAATATCCAAAGCTTCTTGAAAAGGAAGTTAGTAAACGTGGCTCAACCCCATTTATGCGGATATGTTACGTGGGGAATTTAGATTTAGCAAAATGGCTCTGCGAAAAAGATCCCTCTCTGATCGGGAAATTTAAGAGAGATGGCACAACTCCGCTCCATGCAGCTGCTCACGCAGGTCATGTGGAGATGGCGAGGTGGCTCTGCGAAAAAGATCCCTCTCTGATCAGGAAGTTTGACGAGTATGGCTCGACTCCTCTTCATTTAACTGCTAGGCAGGGTCATGTGGAAATGGCGAGGTGGCTCTGCGAAAAAGACCCCTCTTTGCTCGGAAAGTTTGGGAAGGATGGCTGGACTCCTCTTCATTCTGCTGCTGTTAGTGGTCATGTGGAGATGGCAAAATGGCTCTGTGAAAAAGATCCCTCTCTGATCAGGAAGTTTGACGAGTATGGCTCGACTTCTCTTTATTTAACTGCTAGGCGGGGTCATGTGGAAATGGCGAGGTGGCTCTGCGAAAAAGATCCCTCTTTGCTCAGAAAACTTAGAAACAATGGCTTGACTCCGCTTCATGCAGCTGCCCAAGATGGTCATGTGGAGATGGCGAGGTGGCTCTGCGAAAAAGACTCCTCTTTGATCGGGAAGTTTAACAACGATGGCCAGACTTCGCTTCACTTAGCTGCTGCTAATGGTCATGTGGAGATGGCGAAATGGCTCTGCGAAAAAGACCCCTCTCTGATCGGGAAGTTTAGCAAGTATGGCTTGACTCCTCTTCATTCAACTGCTAGGCAGGGTCATGTGGAAATGGCGAGGTGGCTCTGCGAAAAAGATCCATCTTTGCTCGGGAAGTTTGAAAACAATGGCACAACTCCTCTTCATTCAGCTGTTGAAGGTGGTCATATGGAGATGGCGAGATGGCTCTGCGAAAAAGACCCATCTTTGCTCGGGAAGTTTGAAAACAATGGCACAACTCCTCTTCATTTAGCTATGGAGATGGCGAATCTGAATTTAGTTATGGAGATGGCGAATCTGATCGGGAAGTTTAAGAGCGATGGCACAACTCCTCTTAATGCAGCTGCTGAAGGAGGTCATATGGAGATGGCGAAGTGGCTCTGTGAAAAAGACCCCTTTCTGATCGGGAAATTTAAGAGCGATGGCACAACTCCCCTTTATTTAGCTGCTGAAGGAGGTCATATGGAGATGGCGAGATGGCTCTGTGAAAAAGACCCCTCTCTGATCGGGAAGTTTAAGAGCAATGGCTGGACTCCGCTTCATGTAGCTGCGCTAGAAGGTCATGTGGAGATGGCGAAGTGGCTCTGTGAGAAAGACCTCTCTTTGCTCTGGAAGTTTGATAAGAGTGGCCGGCCGCCGCTTCATTTAGCCGTTCAGTATGATCGTACGGAGATGGCGAAGTGGTTCTGCGAAAAAGATCCTTCTTTGATCGGGAAGTTTGACAAGGATGGTTGGACGCCGCTTCATGTAGCTGCTCGATGTGGTCATGTGGAGATGGCGAAGTGGCTCTGCGAAAAAGACCCCTCCTTGCTCGGGAAGTTTCAAAAAGATGGCTGCACTCTTCTTCATTTGGCTGCCAAGGCAGGTCATCTGGAAATGGTCAAGTGGGTTTGTTCAATAGCTCCTCAACAACTACTTGTAAAATTCAATAAAAATACTCCATACAACCTGGCTGTAGAAAACAATCGAACTGAAGTAGCAGAGTGGTTAAAAACTAATTTCCCTAAAGAATCTGAAGAAGAAAACTCTTTCACAATTCCGTCCCAGGATTTGGATAAGCAGGAAAAATCATCCCAAGCGACTAAGTCTGTAGCTGAAGATGCTGAGGACGAGGAAACGGTAGCCAATCGAATTTCAGATAAAAATGAGAAAAACAACAAGGGAAAAAAATGCATTGTATCGTGAGCAAAGATCTGTTTATAAATCCGGTAAAAAAATTTACCTTTCAGTCGAATAAAAATTTTTGCGGTTTAATAGTGTGATGCTGGTTACTTTTTCGTCATTTTTTATCTGGGAAGGGGCTGTGTTGAAAAATTCTCAAGGGGTGTAAATAAAAGTATTGGGGCTTACTGGGAACTCTAAAGCTCTATTAAACGTTCTTGTCTCTGCAGCCCGACATTTTTGTTTACACCAAGGTTCAACTCTCTTCTTGCATAGATCTGCTTTTCGGTGTTAGACTGGCGTTCTATTTCAAAGCTGGTTTAATAGTATGTCTTCTGCAGTTTTATCTGTGAGGGACCTGCGCAAGGTCTACCCCGCAAAAAAAGCCCCTCCTTTTGTCGCCGTCGATGGCATCTCCTTTGATCTGAAGAAAGGGGAGATTCTGGGACTGCTTGGCCCCAATGGGGCGGGCAAGACGACAACCATCCAGATGCTGATGAGCACCCTTAAGCCCACCTCTGGGGTCATTAGCTATTTTGGCAAGAATCTCAAGACCCATCGTTCGGAAGTGCTGAAAGATGTTGCTTTTGCCAGTACCTATGTCAGCCTTCCCTGGAACTTGACAATCGATCAAAATCTTGAGGTCTTTGGCCGATTGTTTGGAAGGGCAAAGAAAGACTGGCAAAAGCGAAAAAATGAGTTGCTCGAGCGGTTTGGTATTTATAAAAAGAGGGGAGAGCTTGTCTCACGGCTTTCAGCCGGACAGATCACTCGTCTGATGCTCGTAAAGGCCTTCATGGTCTTTCCGCTCATTGTCCTTCTCGATGAGCCAACAGCCTCTCTTGATCCTGATGTTGCCAAAGATGTATGCGACTTTGTTTTAGAACAGCGCGATCAGATGGGAGTATCGATCCTCTTTACCTCTCATAATATGCTAGAAATTAGTGAGGTCTGTGATCGGGTGCTCTTCCTTGAAAAGGGCAAGATCATTGCCGATGACCTTCCCTACAACCTAGCGCGCAGTGTGGCGACCTCCAAGGTGGAGCTTGTGATCGGCGATGGGATGAAGCGGGCAGTAGCTACCGCAGAGAAGCTCCAGCTTCCTCACCAGGTTGAGCACCGAATGATCCAGATCCATGTCGATGAAAAACAGATTGCCACGCTCCTCAGCGCCCTTGCCGATATGAAGGTTTCCTATACCCATATTACCATTATTCAGCCGACGCTTTCTGACTACTTTTTGCACATCGCGGCTCGTCAGACGAGGGAATCCCTATGAATTTTAAACGCATTTACGCCGCCTTTTTACGCTATTTTTATTGCTTTGCCAAGCTCGACTACATGACCGATCTCTTCTACTGGCCCGCAATCGACATTCTGCTGTGGGGCATGACAAGTGTCTGGATTCAGAAGCAGGAGGGGGGAGCATCGGACGTTGCCCTCGTCATTCTGACAGGGCTTGTCTTTTGGCAGATCATCTGGCGTAGCAATTATGAGATTACGGTCAACCTTCTTCAAGAGTTTTGGAACCGGAACCTGGTCAATCTCTTTTCAACACCGCTCAAACTTTCCGAGTGGATGGTGGCGACCATGGGTCTTGGGATTCTTAAGATCATGGTCAATGTGCTCTTTTCGAGTCTTTTGGTCTACCTCCTCTATGCTCTCAATGTTTTTACGGTCGGATGGAGCTTTGTCCCTTTCATGGTTTCTCTAACCCTATCGGGCTGGTTCATTGGCTATTTGAGTGGAGGCCTCATTGTCTACTTTGGCCAGAGACTGCAGATGCTTGCCTGGATGACACCCTATATGTTTGCTCCCTTTAGCGCTGTCTTCTATCCCGTCGCCGTTCTTCCCTCCTGGGCACAAAAAATCTCCTATTGCCTGCCCACAACCTATATCTTTGAAGGGATGCGCAAAGTGCTAAACGAAGGCATTTTTCCAATGGATATGTTTCTCACAAGTCTTGCACTCAATGCGCTTTTCATCGCACTGTCGATGCTCTTTTTCACCTGGCTCTTTGAAAAGAGCCGCAATAAAGGGCTTGCACGGTTGGAGTAAGGCAACATCACTCCATTTATTGAAAAATAAGAAGCCATGAGCGAGACTCGTACCATCCGCTACCTTATAGGTGTATAATGGCTATTTTTCTGTCTCAATTTCCTTCTGACATCCAAAAGCTTATTTTTGGGAAGTTAGATACTTCGGCTACGCTCAATCTAATGCAAGTAAGCAGAAGAAATTTTAGGTTGGTTTTTTGCTTAGAGGATCAATCTTTGAACTTGCTCTTCGCTAGCCCCGAAGATCTCTCCCAAATAGAAATAAATACAAGCACAGAGGACTTATATAAATTTATCGATCAGACTCAAGCTCTAGCTAAGGTATCTAACATAGCTAGTTTGGCAGTTTGGTTAGCTTTTGAACAGATCCATAGGCTTAAAAAGTCAGTTAAAAAATCGCTCACAGATCTAATTGAAAAAATTAACAAAATTTGTCCAGAAAAGTCATTTTTAAGACCCGCAAATGTGCTAGTTCGTTTTGTTGAAGTTGATGCCCTAAAATCTCTATGTCTCGTAGCAAGTCAGCATACTGCGAACGTGATTGAGAATTTGTGTGTATTTATAGGCTATAGAGGAGAGGAACCCTATTGTGGTAATAAAAAGTTTTCTCAAGAAAGAAAAATTGAGGTCATCAAAAAAGCTATAGAAGCACTTGATTGCGATGTTTTTCCTGAAAACAAACTTGAGAAGCTCGCGCTCCTTCAGATGATCGTCACGACTTGTTGCAAAGAATTTAAAGCTCATTCTTATAAAGTTCCTTCCACTGCATTCATTTATATAGCCTGCAGTCTCTTAGAGAAAGAAAGAAAAGGGAATCATGAAGAGCTTGCAGAGCTTGTAAAGTGGATTGGGGACAATCCGAGTGTATTCCCTCAGATAGAGGAGCCCTCTAAACTTTTCGAAAGAATATGGGGAACTTGCAATAAATTTTTCACAGAAGACTCGCCGGAAAGGCTGAATTCGCCCCCTACACTCTCACTCTCTCTTGCAACAATAGCTACGCAAAAAAAAGTAATTAAAGGACTAAGCAAAATCTTAGCGCATTGCTATGATACAGTCTATGATGCAGGACAAAAAACCGCTCAGGAAGGATTTGTGGCTTCTATCACCGATGATTTTCTGTCTTGTATCATGGATAAAATAGCGCCTAATATAACAAGCAAAACACTCAAGTTTTATCTATTAGAGGCCTTGTTGAGGATTCAGAGAGAAAGAGGGAAAGCTGAAAAAGTTGCCTTTCTCTATGAAGGGATGGTTCGGATCGTTGAAGCTATTTCTCTAAGCGGACAATACAAGTATAAATACAAATTTTTATGCATCTTAGCCAAAGTATCTGATAACGATGATACTGCTAAGGGGTACTTTGTGAGAGCTATTGAGGCTGCAAATGAGTTTTCCATAAAATTTTCATTAAAAATAAGCATCTATATTGACTGGAGAGGAGCGAATGGAACAAATCTCGACCGCGTGCCTGTGCCTACTAGAGGTGAAATTAGCCAAGAGATCTGGTCATGCATTCTAGCCTCGAACTTAAAACAGGAGACTATCAAGAAGGAGTTGGAGATGGCTCTGACTAATTTTAGGAATAGCCGCAAAAGCTTTTGAGATAGAGCTCTAGTTTACGGATATCGGCTGCAAAGTTGCGAATCCCTTCGCTGAGCTTCTCGATGGCCATGGCGTTTTCGCATAGGAGGTAGCGGAAAGCCTTTTCATCGAGAGTCTGCTTGGTAATTGTGAGCTTTTTTGCCTTTGCAGGGTCGAGCTTTTTTTCCACGGTCCCTTCCGCTTTTTCCAGCTGCTGTAGAAGGGGAGGGGCAATCGTCAATAGATCACACCCGGCAAGCTCGAGAATCTCCTCGATGTTTCGAAAGCTGGCGCCCATGATCTGGGTCTGGATGGCTTGGTTTTTGTAGTAATTGTAAATTTCGGTCACAGAGACGACACCGGGATCTTCCGCTGGCAAATAAGAGCTCTTGCCCTCGCTTTTTTTATACCAG
>JABDDY010000015.1:1703-22562 GCA_013287365.1 Chlamydiota bacterium | reverse complement strand
CTGCTCTTCATGCAGCTGCTCAACAGGGTCAGGTGGAGATGGCGGAGTGGCTCTGTAAAAAAGACCCCTCCCTGATCGGGAAGTTTAGAAAAGATGGCTTGACTCCTCTTTATGCAGCTGCTCAACAGGGTCAGGTGGAGATGGCGGAGTGGCTTTGCGAAAAAGACCCCTCCCTGATCGGGAAGTTTGATAAGAATGGCTGTACTGCTCTTCATGCAGCTGCTCAACAGGGTCAGGTGGAGATGGCGGAGTGGCTCTGTAAAAAAGACCCCTCCCTGATCGGGAAGTTTGGAAACGATGGCTTCACTCCGCTTCATGCAGCTGCTCAACAGGGTCAGGTGGAGATGGCGGAATGGCTCTGTAAAAAAGACCCCTCTTTGCTCGGAAAATTCATGAACAATGGCACAACTCCGCTTCATTCAGCGGCTTATGGTGGTCGTGTCGAGATGGCGAGGTGGCTCTGTGAAAAAGACCCCTCTCTAATCGGGAAATGTGGAAACGATGGCGAAACCTCGCTTCATTCAGCGGCTTATGGTGGTCGTGTGGAGATGGTAGAGTGGCTCTGTAAAAAAGACCCCTCCCTGATCGCGAAGTTTAAAAACAATGGCACAACTCCGCTTCATTCAGCGGCTCAAGGTGGTCGTGTGGAGATGGTAGAGTGGCTCTGCGAAAAAGCCCCCTTTCTATTCAGGAAATTTGACAAGAATGGCGAAACTCCACTTTATTCAGCTGCTTTTGGTGGTCATGTGGAGATGGCAAGGTGGCTTTGCGACAAAGATCCCCCTTTGCTCGGAAAATTTAGAAACGATGGCTATACTCCGCTTCATGCAGCTGCTTTTCAAGGTCATGTGGAAATGGCGAGGTGGCTCTGCGAAAAAGACCCCTCCTTGCTAGGAAAGTTTACAAAACTTGGCTCGACTCCGCTTCATTTAGCTGCTCAAGGTGGTCATGTGGAAATGGCGAGGTGGCTTTGTGAAAAAGACCCCTCTTTGCTCCGAAAGTTTAGAAACGAGGGCGGGACTCCGCTTCATTTAGCTGCTCAAGGTGGTCATGTGGAAATGGCGAGGTGGCTTTGCGAAAAAGACCTCTCTTTGCTCGGGATGACTGCGAGCGATGGCTATACTCCACTTCATTTAGCTGCTTTGCATGGTCATGTGGAGATGGCGAGGTGGCTCTGCGAAAAAGACCTCTCTTTGCTCGGGAGGATTGCGAGCGATGGCTCGACTCCGCTTGATGGAGCTGTTCAAGAAGGTCATTTGGAGATGGCGAAGTGGCTCTGTGAAAAAGATCCCTTTTTGATCGGGAAGTTTAGAAGCGATGGCTCGACTCCGCTTCATATAGCTGCTGCTATTGGTCATGTAGAGATGGCAAAATGGTTCTGCGAAAAAGACCCCTCTTTGCTCCGAAAGTGTATAGAAGACGGCTCAACTCCACTTCATTTAGCTGCTTTTCAAGGTCATGTGGAGATGGCGAAGTGGCTCTGTGAAAAAGACCCCTCTTTGCTAGGAAAGTTTACAAAGGGTGGTTGTACACCACTTCATTCAGCTGTTTTTAAAGGTCACTTGGAAATGGTTCAATGGCTCTGTTCTAAAAATCCTAACCAATGTCTAGTCAAATGGTTTAATGATACCCCATATAAACTAGCTAGCAAATCCACTCACACTGAAGTTGCCAAGTGGCTAAAGGAAAATTTTCCAGATAGCTGTAAAGAAGAGCAGTGCATTCTTTCTTAGTCAAGAGAGGTTCAAACTATAATCTCTCACCTCTTTCGGCGGGCCAAAGACCACTTGCTCCTCTACAAACACCACCTCTTTCACCTCATCTACGCCAAGCTCAGAGAGCCTTTTTCTGAAGAACCTAAACAAGAAGACCAAAAACAGCAGAAAGGATACTCAGACTGGACTTTGTCTTGACCGCACCTCCCATGAGCTGCGATAATGTCCGCAGTTGACCTTTTTATTTAAGGAGCAATGAGCAAATTATGGCCATCGAGCGCAGGTCTTTTTTCATAAACTTAGAACCAATCACAGTGCTAGGCATCAAAACCCACCAGAAACAGATTTTTCGCATCTATACAGGGAAAAACGACAAACCACTTCTTTTTGTCGCTGTAGCAGGAAAAGCAGGTGGATGTGCGCTCGGAACAATTTTTCAGAAATCGGATAAGAAATGGATTGGGAAGGTAGGTACCCCCAGAGGAGCTTTCCGCAGCGATCCCCTTAGCATTCGAAGCCGCACCAAGAAAGAGCTCAACCTAGATACGATCTGCGAAAAGCTAGCCTACGATCTTTACAAGGAGCTGGGAAGGGGTCTTTTCTTTGTTCCAAAAAGCCGCTTATCTCTGCAACCCATCATGGATCCGTTTAATACTGACCATTTCCTTGCTGTGGAATGGGTTAGGCAGGGGATCCTAGATTCCTTGAAAATCATGTCTCGTTTTGTAGAGGGATACCAAGACTTTGAAAAAGCCAAGACAGAAGATAGAGGGGAGGTGATAGCTTTCATGGAGTACATTAAGCGC
Organism: Chlamydiota bacterium; assembly: GCA_013287365.1. Classification (GTDB taxonomy): domain Bacteria; phylum Chlamydiota; class Chlamydiia; order Chlamydiales; family Rhabdochlamydiaceae; genus JABDDY01. Next base: position 20,041 of record JABDDY010000015.1, on the reverse strand, counting down.
TACAAACGCCCTCCTGAGACATTGCTTACTCCAGAAGGAAAAAGTGTTCCTTTGAAAGGGATGATGAGTTTACTGGCTGTCGGCAGATGTCTTGCTGATACAGATCTTTTAGGAGGATCGGGAGGCAATGCAGGCTTTAAGTGGATAGGAGATGAGAAAGGAATTCAAGAGGCTCAAGCTGTAAAAATCGATCCAGGAGAATCCTTTAAATTCATCCGCGACCCCAAACTAGAAGAAGTTTCCATGAACTGGGTGATTAACACAGAGGAGCATCTCGGGCACCCCGATTATCACCTAAAAGATCGGCGCAACCTTCAAACCTCCAATAACAATAGGGAAACAGTCATTGTTTGGTCAAACCTTACGCCTTCTCAGCAAGAGGAGTTTTTAGCCACGCTTTTTAACTCCAGCCGCTACCTGCGATCCAAAGATGTCCTCCATTTTCTCTTTTATCGTGAAGGGGTTTTTAATCGCAGTGAAACAGAGTGTATCCCTGAAGCAATTGCCTACAGTTTTCAAGCTAAGATGGAAGAATGGATGAAGCGACAGCTCAACATTTATGCTGTTGATTTAAAAGAATTTAAACAATCCCATCCCGATCAGCTCATCCGCGTTCACTACATCGATAAATGGGGAGAGCTCTCTCTGCCCATGACAGAGGAGACCTTCCCGATTCGAGAGCTATTCACACATCTGCGTATTGCCAAGGAAGAAAAAACAGACGCAATCGACCTCGACCAAGGTGAGGAGACTTCTTCGATGGGCAGCTGGCTCTCCCTTGGGCCTAAAGTGCGCTTCTTAAAACTAGAAGAGCTTTTCCATCCGAATCAAAGTGCTGAGAAAATCCTCCTTACAGGACAAGCTGGGACGGGTAAAAGCACGATCTGCCAAAAAATCGCTCATGATTGGGCCTCGGGAAGATTGTGGAATGATCAGTTTGATGCTGTTTACTGGCTCCCTTTGAGACAATTAAACCCAAAAGAATTGACTGAGAGCTATTTAGATCTATTCCTCGCAAGCGCTCTTTCTCAATTGATTTTCCAAGAGGGCCTTACTCCTGTTCAGATTTTAGAGCTGGTCAAAAACAATCGATCAAAAAGCTTGATCCTGTTCGATGGGTATGATGAAGCCTCTCCATCACTCAAAAAGGTCATCGTCAGACTGATCCAAGAAAACGGGTACAAAATCCTTTTAACCTCTCGTCCTGGAACGACCGATGATCTAAACCCTTATTTTACTCTCAGGGTTGAGAATCTAGGATTCTCAGATGATCACATTGAAGAGTACGCAAAGCTATTCTTCTCACTGGGCACAGAGACAAAACATCCCCTGCCTTTTCTGCAATTCATTCGAAAAAACAGGAATTTATTCGATCTAGCGCATATCCCCCTGCAGCTCCAAATGCTCTGCTCTCTCTGGAAGCAAAAGAGCGAAGGATTTGCCTCTAACTTAACAGGCCTTTATAAGCAGATGGTCGATCAGTTGGTTCTGTGGAATAGCAGAAAGTTCAAGATTCCTAATTCGCAGGAGATCTTGTTACTCTTCGGGCAAATTGCCCATCGCAGTCTTTCAACCAGCCAGCTGATTCTCTCTAAGCAAGAGGTAGAAGAAAGCTTAAAGGGCTCTTCTTATACAAAAGAGGATCTTGTAACAACAGGACTTCTCAAAGAGTTGGAGGAGGGTAGTAGTTATGCTTTTCTCCACCTGGGCTTTCAGGGGTATTTAATTGCTTACGCTTTTGCAAACAGAAGCTGGGAGCAGCAGAGGGAGTTTATTCTAACTTGTAGAAATAACCCCCAATATCATCAGACTTTAGCCTTTTTATGCGGGATGCTTTTTCAATCTAGTCCTCAGGCGATTCCCTCTTTTTTTGAAGCTCTTTATGATCCTTCGACCGACTCTTCGCCAAAAGAAAGTCTCAGGCTTGGATTTCAATGCCTAAATGAGACGACTCAGTTACGCACTCTTCCGGCTTTTGACTCTTATCTAGCTAAAAATCTCTCACTTCTCTTCGATCAGGATAATTCTTCTTTTTATCAACAGACAGAGGCACTTAAATATCTCTATGGGAAACACCCAGAGCTTCTTGAGAAGGCCGTTAATAAATTTGGCTCAACCCCATTTATTTGGATATGTTACCTGGGGAATGTAGATTTAGCAAAATGGCTCTGTGAAAAAGACCCCTCTTTGCTCAGGAAATTTAGAAAGGAAGATGACTTGACTCCGCTTCATGCAGCCGCTCAAAATGGTCAGGTAGAGGTGGCGAAGTGGCTCTGCGAAAAAGACCCCTCTTTACTCGGAAAGTTTAGAAACGATGGCCACACTCCGCTTCATGCAGCTGCTTATGATGGTCACGTGGAGATGGCAGAGTGGCTCTGCGAAAAAGACCCCTCTTCGCTCGGAAAGTTTAACAGAGATTGCTGGACTCCGCTTCATGCAGCTGCCCAAGGTGGTCATGTGGAGATGGCGAGGTGGCTCTGCGAAAAAGACCCCTCTCTGATCGGAAAGTTTACAAACGATGGCCATACTCCGCTTCATGCAGCTGCTCAAGGTGGTCATATGGAGATGGCGAGGTGGTTCTGCGAAAAAGGCCCCTCTCTGATCGGAAAGTTTACAAACGATGGCCATACTCCGCTTCATTCTGCTGCCGAAAATGGTCATGTGGAGATGGCGAGATGGCTCTGCGAAAAAGATCCCTCCCTGGTCGGGAAGTTTGGAAACAATGGCTCGACTCTGCTTCATTCAGCTGCTCAAGGTGGTCATGTGGAGATGGCGAGATGGCTCTGCGAAAAAGACCCCTACCTGATCGGGAAGTTTGATAAGGATGGCTACACTCCATTTCATTTAGCTGCTCAAGGTGGTCATGTAGAGATGGCGAAGTGGCTCTGTGAAAAAGATCCCTCTTTGCTCGGAAAGTTTAGAAATGATGGCTATACTCCGCTTCATGCAGCTGCCCAAGGTGGTCATGTGGAGATGGCGAAGTGGCTCTGTGAAAAAGATCCCTCTTTGCTCGGAAAGTTTAGAAATGATGGCTATACTCCGCTTCATGCAGCTGCCCAAGGTGGTCATGTGGAGATGGCGAAGTGGCTCTGTGAAAAAGATCCCTCTTTGCTCGGAAAGTTTAGAAATGATGGCTATACTCCGCTTCATGCAGCTGCCCAAGGTGGTCATGTGGAGATGGCGAGGTGGCTCTGCGAAAAAGACCTCTCTTTGTTCACAAAGATTACTAGCCATGGCACGACTCCGCTTCATGCAGCTGCTTATGATGGTCATGTGAAGATGGCAGAGTGGTTCTTGGAGATGGCAGAGTTGCTTTCTGAACAGATGCATGCCGTGAGCTCGACTTTGCAACTTTTTGGGCCCGCTTGGCCTCGCCTATTAGCTCTCGGACGTTTGACCAAGGGCCCTCCAATCTTGCTCATTTGGCTGCTCGGAAAGTTTAACAGCTCCGGGACCGCGCTTCATGAAGCTGCCCGAAAGGGTCATCTGGAGATGGTTAAATTGCTGTGTTTTAAAAATCCTCAGCTATGCCTAGTCACGTGGAATGATAGGACTCCATACGCAGAGGCTATGAAGTTTAACCAAACTGAAGTTGCAAAATGGCTAAAGGAAAATTTTCCTGATGCCTGTAAAGAAGAGCACTGCATTCTTTCTTGATAAGGACACATTCACGGGGGGTAGGGATGGTAGGAGAAATATAGGATAGGCAAGATCTGGCGCGATATGGAAATGCATGTTTTTCGTTATTTTGTGGATCCCGCCGACGTTTCGTCGACTTTGTCCTGGTTGCAGAGAGCGTTGAACTCGACTTTAGTCAAGAGAGGCTCGAACTATAATCTCTCATCTCTTTCGGCAAGCCAAAGACCACTTGCTCCTCTACAAGCACCACCTCTTCCACCTCATCTACGCCAAGCTCAGAGAGCCTTGCGATGCAGCGCCGCACAATTTCTTCAGGAGTGGAAGCGCCTGCGGTCAGTCCCAAGGTATGCACCTTTTGGAGCCACTTGGGATCAATTTCCTCTGCATCGTTGATCAGATAAGCCGCTTGGCATCTTTTTTCGGCCAGTTCCTTGAGTCTATTCGAGTTAGAGCTTGTCTGGTCCCCGATCACCAAAATGAGGTCGCACTGGGTAGTGATTGCCGCTAAGGCCATTTGCCGATTGGTGGTGGCATAACAGATCGATGAGCTCGGAAGCGTTTCAATATGAGGGTACTTTTTGATCAGAGCCTCTGTGATAGGCTTGACATCGTCTAGACTCAATGTGGTCTGAGTTGTATAGAAGAGCTTCTGGTTTAAGGGGAAAGTCAATTTTTCGACATCGGCGAGGGTTTCAATCACATGTGTCACCTCAGGCGCCTCTCCCAAGGTCCCGATCACCTCCACATGGTTGCGATGGCCAATCAAAAGGATCTGGTACCCTTTTTCAGCATAGCGTTTCACCGCAGAGTGCACTTTTGTCACAAGCCCGCAGGTCGCATCAATTTCAAAGAGCTGGCGCTCTTTGGCCTTTTGCCGCACAGAGGGAGGGATCCCATGCGCCGAGTAGATGAGCCGCCCGCCGATTGGGACCTGCTCGAGATCCTCAATAAAAATCGCCCCCTTAGCTTTTAGAGCCTCGACCACGTGGCGATTGTGCACAATCTCATGCTTGACATAGATCGGTGCTCCCCAAAGCTGTAGGGCTTTTTCTACCGTCTCGATTGCCCGCACCACCCCTGCGCAAAACCCGCGTGGTTTAGAAAGCAGTAGCTTCATCCCGACTGAACATCCGCAGCGCAGCGGAAACCATAAGTGCCATTCATACTGCCCGGATTATTGCGGTGGCGGTGAGCAAACCGCATATCTTCTTTGAGGCTTTTCCAGCAGCCGCCGCGGAGCACCCGGTAGACCCCTTGAAGAGGACCTTTTGGATTATCTGGCTCTTGGAAAGAGGTTTCGTAGTAGTTATAGCTATACCAGTCGGCACACCACTCGTAGACATTGCCAGCCATGTCATAAAGACCAAGGCCAGTTGGAGGGTAGCTCATGACAGAGGTGGTGTCAGAGCTAAAGAAGTTGGCCTGAGAGCGCTCAATTGCGACCCCTGTCGGATATTGCCCCTCTTCCACTCCTGTGGATGCGGCAATTTCCCATTCAGCTTCTGTCGGCAGCCTTTTCCCTATCCAGGCAGCGTAGGCCAGAGCTCCATACCAAGTCACTCCCACTGCCGGATGTTTGAGATACCCCGATTCGACAAGGAGCTTGCCGGCTACTCGTCTGATACGCGAATCGCGCAGGCGAATCATGTCGCTGTTTTGTGCATCTTTTTCCCCGTCCATCACCTCTAAAAAGCGGACAAACTGTTCATTTGTCACTGGGTAAATATCGAGCGCAAAAGAAGAGAGGGTGACCTTGTGCCGTGGCATCTCGTCACGCCCGCCCTGGTTGCTCCCGCGGAAATAGGTCCCCGATGGAATCACGACCATTTCTGTGAGCAGAGGAACAACGCCGCTTTTCTCCTCTTTTTTTGGAGAGTAGGTTGCAACAACTGGATCCACATGTAAAGAGGCTGCGGGATCGGGATCGTACTGCGGCCGAAATAGCTGCTGGGGTCTGAGAAGAGGTTTGGCTAGATTTTGCTGCAGAGCAAGGAGAGAAGAGAGCTTTAAAGGACGTTTTTGCGGATCTCTTTGTAGACAATAGGTAAACAGTTCATTCCATGGCGCTTTGGTAGGTAGCTCAAAAAGCCCGATTGGATACTGGCCGGTGAGCAAGAAATAGAGCAACACTCCAAAGAGATACTGATCACTTGCGGGCCCTACAAACCCTTCAGGGGGAAGAAAAGCGCTGTAGTGCAAAAGAGAGGGAGAAGAGCCCTCGTCTTGTCTTGCCTGTAGCACCTGGTTAAAGATTTTCTTGCAAAGATCGGTAGACAGAGCTGTTTCACTGATCAGCAAAGAAAGACCGACATCTGCCACGCAAATAGTGGTTCCATCGAAATAAATATTTTCAGGAAAAATCCCGCAAAAGCAAGAGGGCCTGGCCGCGTGCAAATAATCGAGCAACTCCGCGAGCTGCCCTGCAATCTGCAAAACAAGCTCGGATGGTTGCTCTACCAGCTCCAAGATCTTCATTCCCTTTGGCAGGTCAGTTAAAAGAAAATAGTTCCCGTCTGCTTCAGAAGCCCCAGAAATGGCGAGCAAATAAGGGTGCTCTAGCCTAGCTAGACTAGAGAGCTGCGCTTCAAAGCGCTCTATAAAATCGCTTTGCGAGGAAATTTCTCTTGGGAGAAGGGTGAGAAGTTGTCGCTTTTTGAGGTAGCGATGCTCGGCGATGAAGCGCTCCCCTAAAAGAGAAAGCCCCTGATATTCGATGAGCTGGTAGTCTCCCAGCTGCTGCTCTGCAAAAGTTTTTGCCGTCGTCATAGTTTTGACAAAGCCTCTATAAGGGCCTCTTTTTCAGTTAAAGGACTTAAACACTGCTGGCCCTGGCAAATATAGATAGTCGTTTTTCCAGATACTGGCAACTGCTCTTTGCAAAAAGGAAGCAGCTCTTCAAAAAGAGGATCTTTGTCTTCTTTCCATGCAAAAGAGGCATGTGGAGAAAAATGGGCGGCTAGAAGATCTAAGAGCTCCTGTTTGCCTATCCCCTCCTTGCCAAGGGCAATCAGAACAAGCGGCGCCTTCCGATCTAAATAGCGCTGCAAAGAGAGAAGGTGATAACAGGCACCTGGAGGGAAGGTCTCGATGAAGCTTTTCGCTGCTTTGAGCACGCTCTCCGCACCTAAGAGATATTTTTCTTGCTGTGTGATCTGGTAGAGACGCAAAAGATTTTCGGTGTGCACTGCGTTGCCAGAGGGCTCCGCCCCATCGTAAAACTCGCATTTGCGAATCAAAAGGTGAGGATCGGCAACACTTTGGTAATAGGCCCCTTCTGCTGATTTGAAAGATTTTTCCACCTCTTCTGCCAGCTCGACAGCCCACTTCAGCCACCTCGTCCCCTGGCCAAGCTCAAAAAGTGTGAGAAGAGCGCGAATGAGAAAGGCATGATCCTCAAGACCTGCGACAAAACGGGCCTCTCCCTCGCGATAGCGATGGAGCAGCTTGCCCTCTTGCTGGAGCTTGTCTTGGATAAAACTAGCGGAGGCAAGAGCTGCCTGTGTATAATCTGCTCGCTTAAGAGAGGCTCCTGCCCGTGCAAGAGAGTGGATCATGAGGCCGTTCCAGGAAGTGGTGATTTTATCATCTTTAAAAGGATGTGGTCTTTGCGATCGCTTCTCTAAAAGTTTTTCGCGCGACGCCTGTAGCCTTCTGCTGACCTCCTGTGGAGGCTGTCCAATCTGGGAGGCAAACTCGCTCTCGTCCATCTCTATGTAGAGGATACTGCGCCCCTCAAAATTGCCAGGCTCCTTCACATGGTAGAACTGGCAGAAAAGATCGGCCTCCTCTTTGGCTAAAGCACCACTGACCTCTTGCGGGGTCCAGGTATAAAACTTTCCCTCATGCCCTTCGCTATCGGCATCCTCAGCTGAAAAAAAGCCACCCTCAGCACTCCTCATTTCGCGCATGGCATAGTCGCATACTCTCTGGCAAATCACTTGAAATTTCTCTTCTTTTGTAAAGAGATAGGCATCGAGATAAGTTTCGGCCAAAATGGCGTTATCGTAGAGCATCTTTTCAAAATGGGGAACAAGCCATTTCTGATCGACACAATATCTAGCAAATCCCCCTCCGATCTGATCAAAGAGTCCCCCTCTTCGCATCATCTCGAGAGTCAATTTCACATAAAAAAGGCAGCGACCATCATTATGGGCCTTCGAGTACTGCAGAAGAAGTCTGCTCTGATACCCAATGGGGAACTTTGGCTCTCCCTTTAAACCGCCATACACCGGATCGGCGACATCAAAGAGCATCTGAATCGCCGCATCGAGAAGAGGGCTATCTGGAAGCTGCTCCCCCTTGCTCGTCGAAAGGCGACCAAATAGCTCCACCATTTTATTGGCCTGTTCGATCAGTTTGGGGCGCTCCTCCCCACTCCAAAGCTGCTGGATCTGTTTGGTGAATTGATCGAGACCAATGAGTCCGCTGCGTGTCACAGGAGGCAAATAGGTCACGGCAAAAAAGGGCTTTAAATCGGGTGTTAGCACGAGATTGAGAGGCCAGCCACCTGGCGAGGCCATCAGAGCCTGGGCAAATTCCATATAAATGGAATCGACCTCAGGATGTTCCTCTCGATCGACCTTGATGTTGATAAAGGTATCATTGAGCAATTGCGCAATTTCGGGATTTTCAAAGGACTCGGACTCCATGACATGGCACCAGTGGCAAGTCGCATACCCAATCGACAAAAAGATCGGCTTATCCTCTTTTCTGGCCAGGTCAAAGGCTTCACTTGTCCAAGGGTACCAATCAACGGGATTGTGCGCGTGTTGCAATAAGTAGGGAGACTTTTCCTTGATCAGCCGATTGGTAAAGGCCATATGGTTACAGTAGTCCTATGGCTTTTGCCAGAAAATAGGCAAGCAAAACAGCGAGCGCTGCAAGAGAGCCCCAAAGCAGACTTGGAAGCCATTTGACCCCTCCGCTCGCGTTGCCTCTTGTCTCCAAAGTGCCGATGCCAAAAGCAAATTCCTGTCTTGTAGCGGGCAGACGAAAAGCCTGGGGATACTGGCTCATCAAAACTTCCATATCGATGCCCAAAAAGGTGCCATAGCTTTTGATGAACCCAAGAGCATAGATACTAGAGACGAGCTCTCCGATTTTTCCCTCCTCAATTGCCTCGAGGTACCCCGAGCGAATCGAGGTCGCATTCTCAATTTCTTTGAGCGAAAGATTTAGCTCCGTCCTTCTTTGACGAAATAGCGAGCCCACACGGCACATCTCTTCATTCATAAATTTCTTTTGTATAGATGCAAAAACCTACCATAACCGACAGGGGTAATATTGCCAATCTCCAAAAATGGCCAAAGTCCCGTATAATGGGTTTTTAGGCAAATAACTTTGTATCGTGCCTGTGCCTGTGCCTGTGCCCGTGTGCGTGCCCGTGCCCGAAGGAGTCTTGGATGATGTGGCGCAAAAACTCATGGATCATTCGGGCACGGGCACAGGCACGCTTTAGAAGAAATTTTAGTTAAAACGCCCTAATTACCGCCCATGAACGACTGTTTTGTCACAACCATTGATCTAAAGCTCGCGGACAAGCTGCGCGAGGACCTGCTCTCTCAAGGGTTTACCCTCTCGACGCCTCCCTACACCCTCTTTGCAGCGAAAAAACCAGGAGTTTCTTGCACTCTGTACGAATCTGGCAAGCTCACTGTGCAGGGGAAAAACCGCGAGGAGTTCCTCTCGTTTTACCTCGAGCCGGAAATCCTACAATCGCTCGAGTTTACCCACCCAGAAATAGCATTAGATCTTACCCCGCGCATTGGAGTCGACGAGGCGGGTAAGGGCGATTTTTTTGGCCCTTTATGCATCGCCGCTCTATATGCCAGCGAGCAGGGGGTAAAACAGCTGCTCTCTTTGGGTGTGCGCGATAGCAAGAAGCTTGGAGACAAAACCGTTTTGTCTTTAGCGAGCAAGATTCGCCCTCTTTTCCCCCACAGCATTGTGCGCCTTTTCCCTTCGAAATACAACGAGCTCTACGCCCGTTTTGGCAACTTGAATCGCTTGCTAGCTTGGGGCCATGCAACCGCAATTGAAGAGCTTGTAGAGCGCTCTGGCTGTCACACGATCATCATCGACCAGTTTGGAGCCGAATCTCTTGTCGAAACAGCGCTCAAGCAAAAGAAGCTCTCTGTAAACCTCACGCAGCGCCACCATGGAGAAGCCGATCTCGTAGTGGCAGGAGCCTCCATCCTCGCCCGTGCCGCCTTTTTGCAAGGGCTTGAGGAGCTTGGCAAAAATCAAGGAGTCGAATTGCCCAAGGGGGCTTCTAAGCAGGTGGTCGAGGCAGGCCGCCGTCTTGTGGCCAACCATGGGGAAGGGATTTTGCAAAACGTTGCTAAAGTGCATTTTAAGACGTATCAGGAATGCTTAGAGAGCTTCTGATTAAAAACCTCGTTCTGATCGAGGAGACTTCCCTTTTTTTTGAAAAGGGCTTTACCGTCATTTCGGGAGAGACCGGAGCCGGAAAGACCGCTCTTGTCACTGCCCTTCAGCTCATTTTGGGAGAAAGAGTCGATCCCTCTAAAGTGAGAAATCCCGAAGAAAGAGCCCTTGTGCAAGCCGCTTTTGAGCTAGAAGAGAACTCTCCACTCCTCCCTCTTTTCGAGGAAATGGGAATGAAAAAAGAGCGCTCTCTGCTCATTCAGAGGGAGATTTTGCCAAACGGCAGAAGCCGTGCTCTTGTCTGTGGCGAGCTCATTTCTCTCTCGCAGCTTCAAGCTCTTGCCCCACACCTTCTTCTCCTCTGCGGACAAAGCGCTGGAGAAAGACTTAGAAACGAAAGCTCTCATCTTGAGCTGCTCGACCAATTTGCTGAAACAAAAGCTCTGCAAAAACGATTTGCCTTGAGCTGGGCCGAGCAGAAAAAAGGGCAAGAAAAGCTAAGTGATCTTGAGGCAAAGGCAATCCCTGCCCAGACCACCTTGCAAAGGCTGCGTCTTGAGCTAGAAGAACTGGCGGAGGCAAATCTTCAAGAGGGCGAAGAAGAGCGGTTATTTGCCGAGTATGAGCAGCTGCTCCAGACCGAGGAGTTTTTGCAAAAAAGCGAGCAGCTTATGCAGCTTTTCGAAGGAGAATTGGGCCTGCTTTCTCAGCTAAAAGTTGCGGGAAAAATCGCGCAGGCCCTTTCCCTCGACCTAGATCCCTTAGCACAAATGCAGAAACTCTCTGTAGAGCTGCTCGGTCAGACCACTCGGTTCCAGACAAAACTAGAAAATAGCCCCGAGCGACTCCTTGCCATCGATGAGAGGCTCAAACTGATCGATCGTCTCAAAAAACGTTATGGGAAGCCCCTTGCCCAGCAGCAAACAATAAAAGCCTCCATAGATGAGCTAGAGAGCCTCGAGGATCAAATTCTCGAAGCCAAAGAGTCTCTAGAGTGTTTAGAAAAGCAGACAAATCTCTTGGGGGAAGAGCTATCCACAAAAAGAAGAGAAGCAGCCTCTCAGCTCGGGCCCGCTCTCTCAGCCCAGCTACAGCTGCTCAATATGCAGGGAGCAGAGGTGGAGATGCGCCTTACTGCCACTGCCTATACCTCTATGGGAGCGGAGAGTGCGGCACTTTACTTAAAGGCAAACCGTGGGGAAAAGGCAATTGCTGCCAGCGAAAGCTCAAGCGGCGGGGAGCTGGCCCGTTTATTTCTTAGCTTAACCCTTTTGCTCGCAGAGAAAAATGGCCCTGTCACGATGATCTTTGATGAAATCGATGCCAATGTCGGAGGGAAAACAGCCACAGTTGTCGGAGAAGAGCTCAAGAAGCTTGGGGCATCGGTTCAGGTCATCTCCATCACCCATTTTCCGCAGCTGGCACAGCTTGCTGATCAGCACATTCGCATCTCTAAAACTGAAAACAAGGGACGCACAGTGACCCATGCCGAGGTTCTAGATGAAAAAGAGCGCAAAATGGAGCTTGGCCGTATGCGCGGTTGACGAGTTTCTCCTTAAGGAGTTAAGCTATGAGAACCTCATGAAAAAATGGACTCTCTTTTTTTGTTGCTCCTCAATTTCTCTGCTCGGCTCTGACTACACCTTTGTAGACCTAAACTCCCCTTGGCACTTTGGGGCAGAATTCAATATCACCCCCCAAACCCGCCCCTGGCACTTCGATACAGATGTGGCCTGGATCGGCAGCGCCAAGGTACACAGTCCAGGCTCTGTCAAAGGAAGCCATATCCACAACGGCACGGCTTTTGCCTCTTTCTACTATTCGCACTTTTTAAACGAAACAAACGCTCTTTCGTGGCAGCTTGCCTATAACTACATGCATTTTGGCTGGGAGGCCAACCCGCGCTTTAGCCAGGAGAATTTCCACTATGGGATCGCCTCTTTAGCTTGGATCTCCCATGCTATGGAGGATTGGCGCTGGGTCGTCCTGGGAGGAGTGACAGCTAACTTGCAGATGCTCAATGAGTTTGGCAAATCAGCGGTTGGCTACACCCTGATCTGGGGTCGCTTTGCCTATGAGCTGACCTTTGGCGTCCACGTCGGGTTTTTTGGCTACGCAGGGGTGCAAAATGGCCTGCTCCTTCCCATCTTAGGGATCGACTGGATGATCAGTGACAAATGGAAACTCAATGCGGTTCTTCCCCTTGAGCTCTCACTTGACTATGTCTTCTCCAAAAGATGGCTCACCTCCCTTTCTTTCGCCACTTTTGGTGGCCCCTACCGTTTCCCCTGGCGCTATAAGGGGGGTAATGAGAAATTCCACGATGGCATTTTTAAGTTCTATTCGAGAGGAGTCGACCTGAGTCTCACCTACACCTACGAGACGACAGTAACTGGCAGACTGGCAGCCGGTTACAACTTTGGCGGCTGGATTCTGATCAAAGATCGCCACGACCGCCACAGCAGGTATTACAAGTACAATGGCGCCCCCTACGCGGTTGCCGAGTTTTCTGTAACTTTCTAATTCTTAATTAAAAATAAAAGTATTTTAATTTGCTTGAGTTTTTAATTTTTTACTTATAATATCAAATTAAGCAATAAACTATTCAAAGGCGCTTTATTTATGCCAACTAAAAGCAGCTCAGAAAATCCGTGGCTCTATATCTTTGTAAAACCGCGAGCTACTATAGCCTCTATTGTCAGTAAAAACCCAAGATTTCGCCTCCTAACCCTCTCCTGGCTTCACGGGATGCCGGTGATCTTGCACTTTTGGCAGAATATGACAATTGGGACAAAAGCTGATCTCTTCGGCACGGTTCTAATCGGAGTGCTGCTCTCCTTCCTCGTGGGATTCTTAGGGATTACAATTGGGAGCGCTCTGATCTTTTGGGTGGGAAAATGGATCGGCGGGCAGGCGCCCTTTACAAACGTGCGGGCAGCCGTTGCCTGGTCCAACGTCCCGAATGTGGTGACCATTGCGACCTGGATTCTGCTCTTTGCTGTGTTCAAACGAGACGCCTTTAACCTTGAGCCCTTGCTCTCGGGCGCAACTGTAGCTACATTCTCCCAAGGTCTACTTCTAGCAAGCGTCCAAGTTCTGCAGCTGATTGCCTCGATCTGGTCTATCGTGATTCTCGTTAAAGCTGTGGCGCAGGTGCAAGGATTTTCAGCTTGGAAAGGATTACTAAACGTCCTGCTGCCCATTTTACTACTCATTGCCTTAGCTACTTTGGCCGTTTTTTTCATCGCACTTGTCAGTCACACAGGTTCGCAGGGATAGGTTTAATTTTTTAGAGGAGTTACTATGAAACAAGTCAAACAACTACTGATCGGGGTTACAACTCTCTTGCTGACAGGTATGACCCCTGCTACCGCTTGGATTGGCAGTAAAGAGATCAAAACCAAAGGGCAAGAGCTCCAAGGCCAAGGCTGGACTGATTTTCACTCCGTTGCGGGAAAATGCACGCTCAAGTTTCCGATCGCTCCTCAGCACATCTCAGAGAAGATGAGTGCGGCCAAAGAGGGCTACGATCTAAAATACGATGCTTACGTCTGCAATCTAGAGAAGAAAAACATCTTCATGCTTCTCATTGCTCAGTATCCCGATTTTGTCGACCAATCTCTTGCGCAGATCTCTCTTGAGGGCTTCTTAAATGGGATTTTAGCCAATAATCCGAGCAACCAGCTGCTCTTTGCCGACCTTTTGCTCGTAGAGGGCCACCAGGCGCTTGATTTTTTCATCCGCACAGGCGGTATCTACTTCAAAGGGCGCGCTGTCATGGTGAAAAACCACCTCTATCTCATGGCCATGGAGTGCGAAGTACAGAATTACGACGAGGGTCGCTACAACTTCTTCGTCACCTCCTTCAAGCTGCATAAATAACGCGGGGTGTGCGAGTTTTCCGCTTCGGAAAACTCGCACATGCATTTTAAGAGCCTAGCGGCTTTGTTGCGTAATTGACTTTTCGATTTAACACTCTTAAAATAAAATACTTAACCACAGAGCTCGGTAGAGTAAGGAGAGGCCAGGGCCTCTCCTTACTCTACTGGTTAAATATCTTATTTTTAGCAAGTTGCATGCTAAAAACCAGTTGCGCAACAAAACTGAGCCTAGCGACAGTGTCTACGGATAGATTCATAGAAGACCCTGGCGATTTTCACCTATTTTAGTATAGTTAATGGGAACCCACCGATAAGTGAATTAAAGCAAAAACCAATAGATAAGTAGATTAGATCTTTTGTCTGATTCTGATTTTTTCTGTGTTCGTTTTCAACTTTGTAAATTAAACAACAGATCAAACCTATTAAAAATAACCCAAAAACATGCTCAAAGTTTTTCTTAGTAATCCAAAAAACGAAAGCGTACAAAAAAACTCCTAACAAAAAGAAATTGCTATTTCTAAAGGAATTTCTTTTTTTATTCATTCAGAAAATCAGTTTTCAAAGCTTCTTGGGTACGTCACTAACAGCTAACTGCATAATCAATAGAAAACTCAGGAAACACTTTCTTAATCATGGAAATAATTTTCAATGTAGGATTACATCTTCGTGATTCTAGTCTTTGATAGCTGTAGATTCTATCAAACCCCAGTAGATCAGCCACCTCTTTTTGAGTCATTCTATGCTTAATGCGATAGTATCTAACAAGGAAGGGAAAAGCAATTTCGGGATCCAAAGCCACTTCAACTACATTTTTAGATTTTCTAATAGAGTCATCTGGAAGCGCAGCTAAATCTTCGGAGTCCGCTGGCTCACGAACATAAAGATTCAAAGCCTCTTTCATTCTTTCGTGAAGCTCGTCAATTGAGTCCCCTTGAGTGATACAACCCTCTAATTCTATGCATTGCGCAGAATAACCGTCTTCCTCTTTGTGAATTCTGAAATGGTATTTCATCTTGTTTTTCCTCCTGCTGCCTTTAAAATTTTTCTTAAAGAATGTTCTGTGCCGGGTTTTAAAGTTTTATCATTAGGAACAATAGCCATTGGACAGCCCTTCTTTCTGAGTTTCCAATGACTGCCCTTGCCTCCTCCAGGAACAATCTCATATCCCTCTCTTCTGAAGAGCTTAACCATATCTTTCCCGCTTATCGGCACTTTCAACCCCGCTTACAGATATCCTACATGTTACCTAATATAATTGGTAAAGTCAATAGGCTTTTCCGATATATATATATATATTATTTTTCAATCTCTTATTAACATGGGAGGGCATGCATGTACCTCAAATACAAATGCTTCCAGTCGTAAAATCAACTGAGCTTTTTACTGGGATAGATCTTTCTCCCCCTCTTCTTTTTCAAAATCAGCGATCGCTGCTTTTACCTGCGCGAGTTCCTCTTGGCACTCCCCTCCAAGCTGCTCCAAAAGAGGAGCCATTTGCTTTTGTGTTTCGTAGAGGCGGCTCTTCAAGTCCATTGCTTTAAAGAGCTTGCCATCTTCTTTTAAAACGGCAAGGAGCTCTTCGACTTCAGCTTTTTGAACATAAGCAGAAGAGAGCCAATCTGCAGCTTCCTTCTTGTGGTGACTCGCAGCTGCCTCGTAGTTTGCGATGGCCTGTTTTAGAAAATCTTTGTCTTTCTCATCAGAGAAGTTGGCAATCAGATTGAGAGCCTCGCGTGCAAGTAGGGCAGCCTCTTCGTAAAGCATCCCAATTTCGTTTAAAATAGTGACCACCTCTTCTACATTATCCAAACGACGAGGAGGAGCGTTTTGGCTCTTCAGAGAGGCAAGAGAGACCTTCTCTCCACTTTTTTGATAAAGATCAGTGGCCTTTGCCACATCAACGGTGCGATTGATGATCTCGCGCAGCGATCCGATTTCACGGTGAAATGAGTTTTTATATTCTTCGCACGCCTGCTTGGCCTGTACCCAGCTACCTCGCTCTTCCTTAGCTTTTTTTGCAATTTTCTTTAAAACGTAATCGCAATAATCGATCCCTCTTTGGCAACACTCAATCGACTCTTGCAAAAAGGCGATATGTTGCGCTCTGTCACTCATTCCTAGCCTGTTAAATTGCTCAACCAACTGGTAGTGGCGTTGCCATTCAGCAGAAATCTTCTCGACCACTTTTCTATGATCCTTTGGACTAAAGGAGGCAAAAATCAGATGAGGAACAAGAACCAGAAGAAGAAAAATTTGTCTCATAGAACCTATCCGCAAATTCGAAGGTGCTGATTTTTGAAGGATTTTTTTGTCATTTTTAGAGCCGCTTTGCAGGACATACTTAGATAAGTAGACCAAGAAGCGGCTTTAAAACCGACGAAAAAAGACTCGAAAAGGAGCATCTTCCAATTTGCGGATAGGTTCAAGGACACTCAGTATGAGACAACCTAATGCCTTTTTACAAGAGAAAAAACCAGGTTAATGGCCCAATCTCTCTTTGAGTAGGGCATTGACAATTGCCGGTGAGGCCTTGCCGCGCGTCTTTTCCATGACCTGGCCGACTAAAAAGGAAAAGGCTTTTGTCTTTCCCGCTTTATAGTCAGAGGCGGAAAGAGGATGCTCGTGGAGCACCTCTTCTATAATCGAAGCAATTAAAGAAGGGTCCTGAAGAGGCTTGTAATCAGAGCTGGTCTCTACAAGCTCCTCAGGGTCTTTTTCTGGATGAAGCACCATCTCCTCGGCAAGGAGCTTGGCGATTTTTCCCGTGATGACCTGCTCTTCGATCAGCTTGACAAGCTTGCCGATATGATGACTTGGCAGCTTGCTTGCTTGCAAAGAGAGCCCCTTTTCTTTGAGTCGCCCCAGAAACTCGACAGTGAGCCAGTTACAAAGAGAGGATGGTGCCTTGCAAATTTGCAATGCCTCTTCGAAATAATCAGAGAGAAACTTATCGGCGACAAGGATCGAGGCCGAGACAGGAGAAAGTTTTAACTCCGTGATGTAGCGCAGGTACCTCTGGTGAGGAGTCTCGGGAAGCCCGAGCCGCTGCGCCTCGATAAACTGCTCGGTGAGCACTAAGGGAGGCAAATCGGGATCGGGAAAATAGCGATAGTCCTGCGCCTCTTCTTTGCGCCGCATGAGTACGTTTGTTTTTTTCACCGGATCAAAGCGATAGGTCTCCTGCTGCACCAGTATTTTCGGATCTTCGTGAGGCTGTAGAGTATAGAGACGAATCTGGCGACGGATTTCTCCTTCAATTGCAAGCTCCATATGGTGAAAAGAGTTCATATTCTTGATCTCTACTTTGGGACGCAGCCCCTTAGAGCCTTTGGGTCTGACCGAAACATTGGCATCGATACGCAGCGAACCCTTCTCCATGTTGCAATCAGAAGCTTTTAGATAATGCATCAGAGTGCGGATTGCCATCGCATAGGCAACGGCTTCTCTGGGGCTATGAATCATCGGCTCCGAGACAATTTCGAGAAGAGCTGCTCCCGCGCGGTTGTAATCAATGCCCGTATAGCCAGGAAAGTGCTTGAGCATTCCGGTGTCTTCCTCTAAGTGGGCATGCTGAATGGCAAAATGGCGGGTATGCCCCCCAATCTCACAGGTGATGGTCCCTCCGCGAAGTAAGGGTCTATAGAACTGCGTGATCTGAAAATTGCGCGGACTATCTGGATAGAAGTAGGACTTGCGATCAAAGCCACTTCTCAGCGCAATTTCAGAGTGGATCGCAAGGCCAAACTGTAGCGCGAGCTTGACCGCTTCCTTATTGAGCATAGGCAGCGCACCGGGCTGGCCTGTATCGACCTCTGTGATCATCGTATTGGGCGCTGCGCCAAAGCGCAAGGGGGCTGCGCTAAAGAGCTTGGTCGCTGTCAGCAGCTGCACATGGATCTCAAGCCCAATGACCGGCTCCCATGCCTCATAATGAACCGTCGTCATACATTCTCATTAAATCGAGGCGGGCTCTCTTGCCAATAGGAAGTGGCCTTCTCAAAAGCATAAGCATAGGAGAGCACCCGTCCATCTTGGGTCAGGGGACCATAGAGCTGAAGACCAACTGGTTTCTGATCCTGTGTAAAGCCCATTGGGATGCTAATAGCTGGTACTCCGGTGAGATTAGCTCCTGTCGTGTAAAGGTCTCCTAGGTATTCGGCAAGAAGAGAGCGAGTCGCTCCTGGAGGATAGGCTGCCGATGGCGCGGTTGGCATGGCGATCACATCACAAGAGGCAAAAGCGCGGCGCAGTTGCTGGATCAGCAGCGTGCGCACCGCTTGCGCCTTTTCGTAATAAGCCCTCTGGTAACCACTTGAAAGGACAAAAGTCCCGAGCAAAATGCGCCGCTTCACCTCGTCTCCAAACCCCTCTGTCCGAGAAAAATAGTAGACCTCCTCGAAAGTTGTCGCCCGTTTAGAACGAGTCCCAAAC
>JABDDY010000015.1:0-1693 GCA_013287365.1 Chlamydiota bacterium | reverse complement strand
GTCCCAAACCGGATCCCATCAAAGCGAGCTAGATTGGCAGACCCTTCCGCGGTGGCTAAAATGTAGTAGATGGCAATGCTGTACTTAAAAGAGCTTAAATCGACCTCCACAATTTGAAAGCCGAGCTCTTCGTAGAGTTTCATGGCTCTTTCAAAAGGTGTACGGATCTGCTCTGTCAAATCCTCCAGAAAAGCCCAAGGCACGCCAATACGCCCTTTATGGAGAGGCTGCTGAATCTCTAAAGTGTAGGGCTTAGGAGGCAGCTGAAGACTTGTCGCATCTTTTTCACAGTGGCGACCCAAAATTTCCATCACAAGAGCTATATCTTTGACATTATGCGCAAACGGCCCCACCTGATCGAGTGAGCTGCCGTAGGCCACAACCCCATAGCGCGATACGCGCCCGTAGGTCGGTTTAAACCCCACAATTCCCGTAAAAGAGGCGGGCTGACGCACAGACCCCCCTGTATCTGTCCCAAGAGATAGGGGGCAAAGCCGAGCGCTTACCGCCGCCGCTGACCCGCTCGATGATCCTCCGGGGACGCAGCTGAGATCCCAAGGATTATGGGTAGGAAAATAGGCTGAGTGTACCCCCGATCCGCCCATGGCAAACTCATCGAGATTGGTCTTGCCAATCACAATCGCATCCTCTTGCTGAAGAAGCGCAGTGACTGTCGCATCAAAAGGCGCCCGATAATTCTTGAGAAATTTCGAGCCACAGGTTGTGATCTGTCCATCGAGATGGATATTGTCTTTTAGAGCAATAGGGACACCCGCCAGTTTGCCAAGCGACCCATTTTCCCTCCGCTTCTTGTCGAGCCCTCTTGCCTTTTCTCTTGCCCCATCGTGGAACACAGAGAGAAAAGCCCCAAGCTCAGGATCAAAGCGATCGATGCGAGAGAGCGTAGCCTCAACAATGGTCTCCGCGCTAATCTCTCCTGTGCGAAAAAGCTCAGCTAAGGCATGGGCAGACAGAGGAGATAGATTCATTCGAACATCGGGGGTATTTTGATTAGGC
Source organism: Chlamydiota bacterium (assembly GCA_013287365.1). Lineage (GTDB taxonomy): Bacteria > Chlamydiota > Chlamydiia > Chlamydiales > Rhabdochlamydiaceae > JABDDY01. The sequence continues at coordinate 676 of JABDDY010000015.1, read as the reverse complement.
CGTTCACTGGCGCATCGGCATTGGCCAAAAACTTCTCAAGGGAAAGGGTCTGTCCCTCCACATCCTCGCGAAGAGGAGCAATCATTCCATCGAGTACATGAAGGCAGGGTTGCACACCTGTTGTATCGACCTCGTTTAGCTGATCGACATAGTGCAATACCTTATCCAAATGCGCGGCTAGCGCTTTTTTTTCTTCCTCAGAACAGTCAATGCGGCAGAGTCTGGCTAGTCTTGCGACCTCTTCTTCAGAAACCATAATTGTACAAAAAACCGCTCTCTGCTAAACCTAGATTTAACCTAAGACTTTAGGCCATTTGAGGACCGGGCATTTTAGTGGAGAAATGGCCTAAAGTCTCAGTTAAACCTCAAACTATGTTAGGGCGCTTTAAAGCGCAAGGAAGTAACAGATGAAAAAAGCAGTGACCGTGCTTGCACATGTTCTTGTTGTTGTGGGAGCTCTGAATTGGGGCCTCTGGGGATTTTTCCAGTTTGACCTCGTCGCCTGGCTCTTTAAAGGCAATACAACCATGCTCAGCCGCGTAGTCTATGCGATTATTGGCCTGGCTGGTGTTTGGTCAATCGGCTGCATCGGCTGTTGCTGCAAAGCAATTTGCTCTTGCGAGACTAAGGCTAAAAAATAGAGCCATCTCAGCGCATTCTACTCAGCGGCAGCCAT
>JABDDY010000014.1 GCA_013287365.1 Chlamydiota bacterium | reverse complement strand
CCTTTCCCTCGATCACACGGTGAACTTTGTAGTAATCTACGCTCCCTGGAATCCCGGTCGGAGCGGGAATCAGAACCCCTACTTCTGGCTCGCAACTGATGATGACCATCGTCAGGCGCTGCAAATAGCTGTGGCGGTGCTGATTCAAGTTTTCGATTCCTTGAGAGAACAAGACACGTCTTGTATCCTGCGTCAGCTTATCGACAAAGACAAATTGGTAAGGAGCTCTGGGAATCCCCATTTCATTTGGCAGCTGTTTAGAGGGACCAAGATAATGAAAAGGCTGGGCCTTTAAGTAGAGCTGTTTGATTTCGAGGGGGGCTTTGCTCTCTACGCTTGCTCCGCCTAGGAGATCACTTTCATGGACATTGCCAGAGGCAACGCCAATGGCTACAATATCGATGGGGAGAAGTGGGCGTCTCCCCTCCTGAGAATCAAAGGAAATATTATAGCGCTCGGAAATAGCTCTGACTCTCCGATCAGTAAAAATTTCACTTACAGCTTGTTGAAAAATCCTCCAGGTCGCCTGACGCAGGTCTATGAGATTGGCATCATTTGGCAAAAAGTGGAGCTCTCTACGCAGCCAAACCCTATTTTCATAAACAAGCAGCTCTTCGCGCGGCTTTAAGGCCTGATTACAGGCTACACCAAAAGAATCTATTGTAAGAGGACGAAGGGGACCAGCCATGAGAGAATTCTAGCACTTTTTTGCAATAAAAGCTAGGATCCAAGAAGGCTTCAATTTTTCATGTTATGGTATAGGGCATCTACGTCGTCTAGAGCCTCGATCCAGTCGATGAGCTCAAGATTAGCCCTCGCCGTTTCAGGATCGCATTCTACGTATGTTTTAGGGATCATTTCCAGGCCAGCAGCCTCACATTTTATCCCCTGACTTTCTATTTTTTCCTTTACACTGTAGAGCTCTTCGGGAGCAGTCAGAATGAGATAGAGCTCCTCCCCCGTTTCAAAATCTTCAGCTCCCGCCTCTGTTGCCAGGAGAAAAAGAGGCTCTTCCTCGCTCTCCTTTTTGAGCACCTGGATCACCCCCCGTCTGTCAAAATTAAAGGCCACAGCCCCGGGGGTAGCAATGGTGCCCCCTTTTTTGTTTGTCGCAATGCGCAGGTCCGAGGCAATGCGATTTTTATTGTCGGTCATGATCTCGACTATGAGACCCACTCCTCCATGGCCATAGAGTTCATAGGTCATCTCCGTGTAATCGGACTGGTCAGCGCTGCTTGCTTTTTTGATATTGCGCTCGATATTTTCATTGGGGAGATTGGCCCCTCTTGCTTTTTGCAGCACAAGGCGCAACTTGGTATTGCTTTTGGGATCTGGCCCTCCTTGTCTCACCGCGCTAATGATCTCTTTCACAAGACGCGAAAAGAGCTTTCCTTTGGCTTTATCAGCTCGCTCTTTCCGATGCTTGATATTGGCCCATTTGCTATGTCCTGCCATGGTTTCCCTCAGGGTATTTTAATTAAAATTTCTTCTAAAGCGTGCCCGTGCCCGTGCCCGAATTATCCACAAGCCGTTCATGATCAAACACCAGGATCTCTTTCGGGCACGGGCACGCACACAGGCACAGGCACGATACTTGGAAAGTTATTTTCGATAATTGGTATTAGCCATTTGTTTTTCTCTTGGAATAAAATTATTTTAATCTCATCTGCATATACAGTTTTGCTCGGTATTTACCCGGCTGCTCCTTGATGAAATGGGCTTGGCGGCCATATTTCACAAATCCCTCGCGAAGATAGAGGCGAATCGCAGGGTTTCCCTCATAAACCTCCAGGTGCAGAATTTCCAAATTAAATTTTTCTATTGCTAATTTCTTTAAAGAACGAATCAGCTCAGTCCCCACCCCCTTCCCGCGAAATTTTTCATCGACAATGATGGAAAAAAGGGACTGATGGCGAAGCTTTTCGTAGGAAGAGACATAAAGAGTTGCCATTCCGCAAGGGAGGCCATCTGCGGAGGCTGTCAGCCCCGCCTGAAGGGGAACACAGCACATCCAGACCCGGACAGCATCTTCGACCTCCCGTACATTATCCATGGGAAAATAGTGCAAAACATCAGGTTGCAAAAACCAGTTGTTCAGGTGAGGAGCATCCTCTGGCTCTGTGAATCGAACAGAAATATTCACAAATCACACTCCATGAGGATCCTCCCCCAGTACCGGTCTCCTTGCTTGACAAAGTGCTCTTGCCGAGCAAATTCACGAAATCGCTCTTTTTTGAGAAGGGCTTCAATGGGATTTCCTGTAAAAAATTCAATATGCATCAGCTCGAGATGAAAAAAATTTTTTGCAAGATGCTTGAGATTGCGCAAAATCGCCGTTCCAATCCCCCGACGCTGAAATTCAGGTGCAACAATAATTTTAAATAGACAGTGGTGGGCCACCTTGCGATAGGGCATGAGAAACAGCGTACCGACTGCACAAGGGCTGCCTTCATAGGTTGCCGTTAGACTCGAATTTAGCCGGCAAAAGCCAAGCCAGACCTGCAGGGCATTGTCAACCTCAATAGGAGTAGACATGGGAAACCAGTCGAGCATATGAGCCGCCTCTAGCCAGCTGCGCAAGGCAGGGCCATCATCGAGATGAGTATAGCGAAGATCAAAGGCCGCAGAATCTGTGAGTTTTTCTCTCTTTTTCACCCAAATTCCTTTAAAAAGGCATAAATAAAGCCATCGATTTCTCCATCCATAACCGCCTGAATATTGCCCACTTCATAGCGGGTGCGGGTATCTTTGACAAGGGTATAGGGCTGAAAAACGTAATTGCGAATCTGGCTCCCCCATGCGATCTCGAGTTTTTCCCCTCCAAGCGCTTTGAGCTTATTTTCCCGCTCTAAGCATTCCCTCTCATAAAGCTTTGCTGCTAAGATCTTTAAGCAAGTTTCTCGATTTTGGATCTGACTACGCTCACTCTGGCAAGAGACTACGATACCTGTTGAGAGGTGGGTAATGCGAACAGCAGAATCGGTGGTGTTGACATGCTGGCCTCCTGCCCCCGAAGAGCGGAAGGTATCGACCCGAATCTGATCGGGGCGAATATCGATCTTAATATCGTCGGCAATCTCGGGGGTAGCATCTACTGAAGCAAAGCTGGTATGGCGGCGCGCATTGCTATCAAAAGGCGAGATGCGAACGAGGCGATGGACCCCTTTTTCCGCTTTGCAGTGGCCATAGGCAAATGCTCCCGTAATCTTAAAGGTGATGCTTTTGATACCGGCAACCTCTCCATCTACGCTATCGATGACATCGATACCCCATCCACGCTTTGCGGCAAAGCGCTGGTACATCCGAGAGAGCATCTGTGCCCAGTCGCATGCCTCTGTTCCCCCGGCTCCCGCATTGATGCTGAGGTAACAATTTTTTTTATCAAGCTCCCCTGAGAGCATGCGACGCACCTCAAGCGCTTCAAGGGTACTTGCAACTTTTTCTGTTTCGTTAAGAAGCTCCCCAAAAAATTGCGGATCACTGGCCTCCTCTACCTCGGGAAAGAGGGCAGATACATTCTCAAAACGGATCTTGAGTTCTTTATAGGGAAGAATCCAGCTCTTGAGATCCGTGAGTTCATCGATGACTTTCTGCGCTTTTGCTCCATCAGACCAAAAAGTTGGCTCTTCCATTTTAGCCGTAAGGGTCTCTGCACGTGCCTCTTTGGTGGGCAAGTCAAAGATACCTCATCATGTGGAGCAGGCGAGCTTCGATATCTTTAATGAGAGCTTGTACATGGGGGTTCATGCGAATTTCCTGTAAATAGATATTTAAATTAAGTGAAAACCTCAGTATAGTTGGAAGAGAAAAAAAGAAAAATCGCTCAAAAATTTTTAAAATGAAAATTAAAATTTTTACGTTTAAAATTCCCGCAAAATTTTTCCAACCCGCACTAATCTTCTCTTTACATTAATAAATCCTTGGGTATAATGGTTGTGATTTTCATTCAAGGGGAAGTCCCTTTAGAATTTTTAACATTATCCTATTAGGAGGTAACAAATGTCCACAACCGTTCAAGCACTACCACTAGAACCAAGCGCTTGGGAGACGTTCTCAACGAAGGCTTCTGAAGGCGCACAATGGCTTGGCAAGACCGTTAAATACATCGGGTCTGTCATTGCAGAATATGCATTAAAAGTCTGGGAATATGTGAAGCCTTTCTTTGAAGCTGCAGGTCGCTTCATCGCAGAGAACTGGGAAAAAGCAAAAGAGTTCGTAAAAGAACATAAAGAATACACAGCCGCTGCAGTAGCTGGAGTAGTCGTTACAGCTCTCGCATCTCTGCTCTTCTACAATATGTGCTGTGGAGGTTCTACCCAAACACCACCACCAGGCACACCAGCGCCAGGAACACCTGCAACACCAGCTGCGCCAGCAACACCTGCTGCACCAGCAACATCTGCAACACCAGTAGTTGTCTAAATTCATACGCCGCACAAGCGGGCAGATCTTGGATCAGCCCGCTTTTTTTGGTCGAGATGGACGGTGATGTTCTCCCCATCCCTCGTGTAGCGGTAATTCCAAGTAGACTCGAAAAGAGGCTCTTCCTTCCAGTTTAGTGTACCGTCTGCTCTCTGCTCGACGGTCAGTTTCACATTCTTTGGAACACCAATACAAAATGGTCCCTTTAGCGTCACATCTTCTGCAAAAAATTCTGCCCCTTCTTCTAGGATGATCTCACAGAGCTCTGCAGGACTTTCCCTCTTCCACGCTCCTCTGCCAAACGAGGAATTTGTCCCGGCATTGACAATACGCACATTTTTCAGGAAACATTTGCCCGTTCTTTCGCTGTAATGCAAAAGCCCCTCCTCATCATAGTGACCCATTAGGGCCTCTGTTTTGATCTGGAGAGCACCATCAAGGCTTAAATTCTCAAGATAAAGGTCGGCAATCTGCAAGAGCAGCTGACTGCCTAGGCTCAAACTCCCCTTTTGGATTTTCTGCGCAATCATCGAGTAGAGAGGTCCTAGGGCAGGATGGTAAAAGAAGAGAAAAGGGACCCTCTTTTTTAGAAAATCCTCCTCAGAGGGAAGTTCGGGAACAGAAAAGGCGCAAAATTCAGTTAAGAGGTGTCTACCATTTTTGAGTAGATCATAGAGACACCCCTCCGGTGTTTCAAATAGAGCGCCACCTTGAGCGGCACGCTTAATCGGAGAGATGGTTTTGTGGCGCAGGTTATAAGTTAAGTAGACCTCTGTTGGAATCTCTGCAGAGGTAAAGGCATCGGCGATATTTTGCATCGTCGACTCGAGCCTGACCATTTCCTTTTCCTCAAGCTCTCCCTCCTTTCCGACCACTTTCATTTTCTTGGCATTGATGAGCAGTCCAGGGAAGGGAGAGGTTTCCACGGCCCTTAGCACAGCCTCTAGATCGATAAACAAAATATTGGTGTTGGCCGGGTATTTAGAATAGGGATTCCAGAGACTGGCCCTTTCATCCTCTAGCCCATAGAGGTCGAGATCGCAATACTCAATGCTCGTTAAACAGTAAGAGGTCTTGCCCCCCGATTTTTTTTCCAAAAGAACGTTGATTCCCTCGCTTGTCCGCACAAAGCGCGAGCAGGAGGCAAATCCCATCTTTAAGTCTCTCTGACAGCCAATTCCTGTAAACGCAAACAGGCCACCATCTACCCCCGGCAAGATATTGTTGATCTGACGGACGAGCGCCTTTCGCTTTCCACGTGATTTAAGCCAATCAAATACCCCTTCTTGCGCAGCCAATCTCCAGATGACGCCGTGGCCTCCTGGCTTGAGAAGTGGTTGGCAAGAAGCTTGCATCCCCCACTGTCCCTCCTCATCGACTGCAGGAACTAAGGGCTGTACAAAGAGCCGGAAGTTCTCTCTACAGCGCCCAAACCAGCTCTTTTCATCACAAAAAGCCAAAAGACGTGTATGGTTCTCCTTTTCAGGCGAGGTCATAATCGATAAAGGAGTGACGATTTGCCTCCCAAAGATCTTGTAGTGCACATACTCTTTTGCTTGGAGATCTGCGATCAGATACTCGAGAAGCGTTTTGCCGCAAAATGGCAAGAGAGCCGCCGGGAGATATTCACCGTTTTTCTCATCTCTTAGATCCAGTCGATCGGCAGCGCCACCGGCCGTATAAATCTCTGCCATCTCATCCAAGTGTTCAATCGCCCAGATCATCGCGCACTTGTACAGAGGATCTTCTGGATGAGAAAGATCGATAAAAGGAGGCGCCCTAAATCGAATCTGTTTATATCCAAGCAGCTTCGAAAAACGGTTTTCCGCCCGTGTGAAAAGCGATTTTCGAAGAGCCTTAGGTAGAGTGTTAACAGATCCTGGATGTTTTCTTTGATGCAGCAGCCTGAGAATTGTCTCATGGTATCCGACAATTCCTCCAAGAGGAGCGTAAAATTGCTCGACCTCTCCTAGAGCATCCAGAAGAGAGATCAGTTTTGCCTTTTCCGATGTGGGCAAAGGCCCTAGGACTCTCTCTCCTTGTCCCGTGGCCAGAAGAGAGAAAAGAGAAAGTCCTTGCAGAGGAGACAGGCAGCTTTCCATCTCTTCTAGCCAAAAGGGCTTTTCATCGTGGAAAAGATGCTGCTTGAGCAGTTCTCTTTTCTCCTCTACAGACAATTCTTTTTTTAGTTTTGAGGCTAAAAAAAAGAGCGACTCCTGAACTCTCATCATCTTCTCCAGCTGGACTTTAGCCATTTGAGGACGATGATTTCTCTCTCAGGCAAGCCAAGTTTTTTAACCATTTCCAAAAGGCAGGCTTGAATGGTTAAAAAAATCGGCTTATCTGACAGAGAAAGGGCGTCCGACAAATGGCTAAGTCCAGTCCAAAGCATACTATACCTTAAGCTCGACTTTGTATATTTTTTGTCGTCTTGGCCTCTCCTCGGAAATTTTTCTCTTTTCCCTACGATTTTTTTTGACTATAATCTCCCAGGGGGATACAAATGGTCATTCGAGGATAAAGCTGGGTCTTCGCAGGATTTGCAAAGACTCAGGTTCATCGCTCTCGTGAAGAGGGTGAGAAAATTCTCTAAAAAAGTCCCTGTAGATTTGGATTATGGGGAATATACAGAAACCAAAGTGACATTAACCCTTCGGAGGTTTACCTAAACTATGGCTAACTTGCTAGTAAAGGAGAAAAAAATGGCTAAACAAAAAAGTTCAAAATTCATGCAACCGATGGCAATTAGCGAAGAGCTTGCAGCGGTTGTAGGAAAAGGACCGATGCCACGTACAGAAGTGACTAAAAAACTATGGGCTTATATTAAAGCCAACAAAAGGCAAGATCCCAAAAACAAAAGAAATATTATTCCCGATGAAAAACTGGGAAGGGTGATTGGCAAAAAGACCATCAACATGTTCGAAATGACCAAAGCTGTGAGCAAACACCTCTCTTAATTGGCCACAGTTAAATCTGTAGAGTGTATGGATTGTACACTCTACGTTTTTTGTCTATGTTTGTAGTTTCTGCGATTCTGCTTGCTGGAGGCAAAGGGCTCCGCATGCAGGGGTTATCCCCTCTTCCTAAGCAATATCTGTCTCTAGAAGGCCAAATTGTTGCCCTCTACAGCTTTCATATTTTAACCAGTTGTCCTGCCATTTCTGAAGTCATCGTGGTGTGCGAGCCCGCTTATCAGAGCTATTTTCCAGCTGCCACCACCTTTGCAGCGCCAGGAAATCGCAGACAAGACTCGGTGGAAAATGGCTTTGCCGCTCTCTCCGAAAAAAGAGGGCTTGTTTTGATCCACGATGCAGCGCGTCCCTTCATCACAAGGAAGCTTGTAGAGACGTTGATCTGCGAAGCCACCCATCATGGCGCAGCGATTCCTGCCCTACCCGTTAAGCAGACGATCAAGCAAGTGGAGGAGGGGTTTGTGAAAGAGACGCTAAAGCGCTCTTCTCTTTATGAGGTCCAAACACCACAGGCAATCAGAGCCGATCTTCTCGTCTCTGGCCTTGCCTATGCAAAAGCAGAAGCTATTACAGTGAGCGATGATGCCTCTTTGGCTGAACTGCTCGGCCATCGGGTGAAGATCGTCCCAGGGCTTGAAACCAACATCAAAATCACCACCCCTTTCGACTGGGTGCTGGCTAAAACAATCCTTTATGATCAAGCACAAACTCATTCTAAGCTATGATGGAACAGCCTATAGCGGCTGGCAGGTGCAGAAAAATGCCACCTCGATCCAGACCCTTGTCCAAGAGGCGCTTTCCACGATTTTGCGCTCTCCCCTCTCTCTTGTGGGAGCCGGCCGCACAGATTCTGGGGTCCATGCACTCGGACAGGTAGCCCATTTCACAACCGTTTCTGAAATAGACAGAGGTAAAACCCTCCTTTCGCTAAACGGTCTGCTCCCTTCTGCTATTCGCGCTTTAAGCCTTGAAAGCGTCTCTGCTGATTTTCACGCGCGCTACAGCGCCAAGAGCAAGCTCTACCGCTACCATCTGCAGTTGGGGCCCTTGCGCGACCCCTTCAAGCAAAGATATAGCCTATTTGTTCCCTATCCTCTCGATCTTGAGCTTTTGCGCTCAGCTACCTTAGAATTTATCGGAAAGCGCGACTTCACCTCCTTTTCCAATGAGGCACATCGCGGCAGTGCTGCGAAAAATCCGGTGCGAACCCTTGAATCCATAGAGCTACGACAAGAGGGAAACAGCCTCTACTTAGAATTTAAAGGAGAGGGGTTTCTCTACAAAATGGTTCGCAATATCGTGGGCACCCTCCTCGATGTGGCAAGAGGCAAAGTGCCCCTTTCAGCTCTGCCAGAAATTTTTGCGGCAAAAGATCGGAAATGCGCTAGTCCTACAGCCCCTGCCCACGGACTTTTTCTAGTTGAGGTGATCTATCCTTCAGGACATTAATAGGCAAATATCGTGCCCGTGCCCGTGTGCGTGCCCGTGCCCGGGGCGTATGGTAGGGTACGACCAACACCCACATGAGTAACACATTAATGCTGTCAAGGCGGGCACGGGCACGCACACGGGCACGGGCACGAATTTACACCCTTACACCTGAAATTGTTTAAACTTCATTTCAGCTGGAATATCGAGGAAAGAGGCAAAATGGGCGGCCCCCTTAAGCTGGGGATTTTTGAGCTGAGGATGGTTCTTGGGACAGATCAGCACGGGAGATACCGAGGCGCTTTGAAGGGCCAGCACGCCGCGTAGCGAATCTTCAAAGCCAATCACCTTGTCTCCGGGGTCAGAGAGAAGCTCTAGCGCTTTGAGATAGGCGTCAGGCGCTGGCTTGGGATCTGCATACTGCTCACGCGTAATCCAAACAGGGAGAGTCGAAAGCAGAGGAATCTGGCTTTTTACCTGCTCCACCTGCCGCTGGGTAGAATTTGTGACCACACACCGTTTTTTCCCCGCACGAGAAAGCTCCTTCAAAAGCTCTGCTACGCCCGAGAGAAGCTCGAGCTTTCCAGCTTTGAGCAAATCGAAATAGATCTGGTTTTTCCGCTCGCGCAGAATGTCCCAAGAGGGCTCTCTCTCTTGCAATGCTGGAAACTCTGCATAGATCTTCTCTTTTAAGCCGGTAGCGCTAGAGTGAGAAATTTCGCAAAACCGTTCAAAATTCCAATTCAAGACAAAGCCAGACTCCTGACAAAGAGAGCGATAGGCCTCAAACTGAAGCTGTTCGCTACTGACAAGCAGTCCATCAAAATCTAAGAGAACAAGATCAAACTGGTGTAACCATTTCATAAAAACCGAGGTTAACTGGACTTTAGCCATAAATGGCTAAAGTCCAGTTTAAAATTGCCGATGATCGGACTCGAACCAACACCCTATTGCTAGGAGCAGATTTTGAATCTGCCGCGTCTACCATTTCGCCACACCGGCACTGTGGCTAAAAAGTGTAACAGGTTTATTCTTTCTCTTCCCAAGGATATTTTTCTCGAGCAGAAAGCTGGGGCGGAGGAAGGTCGAACTGCTGGTCGCTGTGGCTCCGATAGATCGACTCACCATGGGCGTGATGTTGTCGCAGCCTTTGCTGCTCTGCCTTCTCGGGTTTTGAGCACCCGAGGAGAAGAAGAATGGGAAAAATTTTTTTAAACTCACTTGACACAGAACCCCTCCCTTGAGTATGGACACAAACAATGGCCAGTGAAAGTCCTTTAATCATGATAGCCGAAAGTCCCTTCATGAAGAAGCTACTTATCGATCTGGACAAAATCGCCAAAAGCTGCGCGAGCGTCTTCATCAGCGGCGAATCGGGAACGGGAAAGGAAGTAGTTGCCCACGCCATTCACTACAGATCCACTCGCTCTACAGAGGCCTTTGTCAAGGTCAACTGCGCTGCCATTGCTGAAACTCTGCTTGAGTCAGAATTTTTTGGCCATGAAAAAGGATCCTTTACAGGAGCGACCTGCCGCAGATTTGGTCGCTTTGAGCTAGCCTCCAAAGGGACGTTACTGCTCGATGAGATTTCAGAAATTCCCCTTTCGCTGCAATCCAAGCTGCTGCGAGTCGTTCAGGAACAGGAGTTTGAGCGCGTGGGAGGCAGCCAGCTGATCAACGTCGATGTGCGGCTCATCTCTACCTCAAACCGCAACATGAAAGAGGCCATTGAAAATAAACTTTTTCGCGAAGACCTCTACTACAGGCTCAATGTGGTCCCCATCCATCTCTCCCCCCTTCGCGAGCGCAGAGAGGACATTCTTCCGCTCTCTGATTATTTTTTAAAAGAGTATGATCTGAGCAAAACATTTTCTTCAGCAGCCAAGCAAAAACTGCTCGACTACTCCTGGCCAGGCAATATCCGGGAGCTCTCCAATATCATCCAGCGCACGGTGGTACTCTCGAGTAGTTCTCTGATCCAGGCTGACGACCTCTGTTTGGAACCGCAACAGGTGGGATCTTGTGCAAAAAAAATTTTCACTCTTAAACAGTTAGAAAAAAGGCACATTTTAGATACTCTTGTAGCCCATGAGCAAAACCGCACCCAAGCAGCTCGAGCCCTCGGCATCAGCATCCGCACTTTGCGAAACAAACTCTCTACCTATACCCAAGAAGCTGCAAAAGACCAGATTTCGTGAGTTCCCTCCCACTTTTATTTTACGTCACCGCAAAGAAAACCTCAAAAAATGCAGTCTACGCCATTTAGAAGCACGCCCTGACCTGCGTTTTTTCACCCATCCTTTGGAGAAACTGCCCGATCTAACAGGGTATCTCGTCTTAACCCTAGATGGGCCTGTCTTAGAGGCTAAGGATGGACACTCTGGCCTGCTCTTGCTTGACGGAACCTGGCGGTATGCGGAGCAAATGAGCAAAGTCCTTCCCGCTTGTCTTTGCGCACGCAGCTTGCCAAGCGGCTTTAAAACCGCTTATCCGCGCAGACAGGCAGATTGTCCTGACCCAACTCGAGGACTCGCCTCTATTGAGGCACTCTATGTTGCTTACTGGATTTTAGGCAGAGAACCGGAGGGCCTCCTTGACCATTACTACTGGAAAGAGCTCTTTTTGAAGAGCAACGAAGCGCTACAACCTCAAACCGGCTTCCCACTCGCGGATAAACTCTAAGAGAGACGTCTTAGTTGCCCTATTTTTGAGGAGGGCAAGCGCCTCGGGGTGAAGGATCAGATGCGCGATTTTGGCAAGCAGCTGCAGATGGACCTTGTCACTGGAGGCAAAGAGAAAAAAGAGGGTATGTACGAGCTCTCCATTTAAGGCACCATACTCGATCGGCTGAGAGGGGAAAACGACAGAGATGAGGTCGAAAGGGATCTGCTCGAGACACTCGCGCGAATGGGGCACGGCAACGCCATGACCAAGTGCTGTCGGCATGAGGCTTTCGCGGTCAAGTAGGAGCTCAGCAAGCACCTCCGGGTCTAGCCCCAAAGTAGTGGCAATGGGAAGGGTTGCTGAGCAGATCACCTCTTCCTTGGTGTGACCTAGGACAGCTTCTTGTACCCCTCCACGGTGAATGGCGCGGTAAAGGCCAAAATGCTGCATCCCTGCGCGATTTGCAAAGGTGTCATCTTCTATCTCTGAAGAAGAGGAGATGGGAACCAGTTTGCTTTTGAGCATCCAGTTTTCAATCTCATTGCGACTGAAGCGATACTCATGATGCAATCTATAGGCGGGAATTTTGCCAAGGGTTATCCAGCGCCTCACAGTGGCCTTAGAAACGCCAATCAGTTCAGCAACATCTTCAATTTTCAGATCCATGATTAAAACCCCTCAAAAATCGCGAGAACTTCTTTCGGGTGGCTGGCTTTGATTAGCTTTTTGCGCCGCTCCTCATCTTTGATCGCACTTGTGAGATGAGAGAGGATACTCAAATACTCTGTCTGGCGATCTTCCGGCCCTCCGATCATGAAAATGATCTGCACGGGAGCATCATCGAGAGACTGCCAAGGGATCGCACGCCCTTTCTGGATCCCAATTGCGATGAAAAAATCATCATATCCTATGAGCTTGGCATGAGGAATAGCTACCCCGAGGCCAATTCCGGTGGAAACAATCTTTTCCCTTTCCAAGATCGCGCGATGAAAGTCCCTGCTATCGAGAAGCCTGCCAGCGTCGGCAAGACACTGGACAAGCTCAGCAATCGCCTCCGCTTGACTTGTGACCTCTAGAAACCGAACGAGATCCTGGCTGAGATAACTGGCTATTGTCATAGGATCTTCTCTCCTAAAAAACTTAATGCACGCCTGTATGGCCAAAACCACCTTCTCCTCTTGCTGTTGCAGCAAGGCTTTCTTCTGCAAGGACAAACTCCACCTGGGAAACCGGAGCGAGCACAAGCTGCGCAATCCGCATTCCATAGGTTACCGTAAAAGGCTCTTTTCCGTGATTAATCAAAATAACGCTGATGATCCCTCTGTAATCGGCATCGATGGTCCCTGGAGTGTTGAGAACTGTGACCTGCTGTTTGAGTGCAAGGCCACTGCGCGGCCGTATTTGGGCCTCATACCCGGGAGGGATTTCCATCCTCAGCCCCGTTGGGATCAAAGCAGAACGACCGGGAGATAGAACAATAGGCTCCCGGTTTGCCGCGCGAAGGTCGGCCCCTGCCGCTAAGGCAGAAGCGTACTGGGGCATCAGCTCAGGATCTTCGATCTGAATCGGGACCTTTTTTTTGTCCATGCTCTATAAGTTGCTTAAGTTTCTGCTTTTGAGATCTCTCTTTTGCCGGGAATTCGGGCATAAGAAAACCTAAAAAGAGCGATAGCTTATCTTTTAATTCATCCCGATTAACAATGCAATCAATCATTCCCTTTTCGAGCAAAAATTCCGATTTTTGCGCCTTAGGGGGCAGCTTTTCACGCGTTGTCTGCTCGACAACACGGGGGCCTGCAAAGCCAATGAGTGCATCGGGTTCGGCTAGGATAAGATCCCCTAGCGTCGCAAAAGAAGCCGTCACTCCCCCCGTTGTGGGGTGAGTTAAAACAGAAATATAGGGAAGAGCAGCCTCATCTAATCTCGACAAAGCACCAGCGGTCTTGGCCATCTGCATGAGAGAGAAGATCGACTCCTGCATCCTCGCCCCTCCCGATGCAGAGACAATCACTAAGGGTAACTCCTTTTCGGTGGCCAGTTCAATCAGGCTCGTTAAGCGCTCTCCGACGACAGAGCCCATTGAACCTCCCATGAAACTAAAATCGAGTACACCAAGAGCAATAGGCCGTCCATGGAGGCAGCAGGTCCCCACAACAACAGCTTCATCACGCCCCGTCTTTTTCTGCGCAGTCTTTAGCCTCTGTGCGTATGGCTCTGTATCGACAAACTGCAGAGGATCATCTGGCTTGCAGTCCATAAAGAGCTCGGTGAAGCTACCGCTATCGGCAAGCAGCTGGATACGCGCTTTTACTCCGAGGCGAAAATGGGCCTTGCATTTAGGACAGCAATGAAGGTTCTTTTCTAGCTCACTCTGATAGATCAGCTCCTTGCACCCATGGCAAGAGAGCCAGCCATCAAAGTCCTTTTTTTCAGGCCTGGAAGTTTTTTCTTTGATTTTAGGTCTTTTAAAAGAAAACATAGCCAGATGTTAGCAAAAAAGCCATTATTTCGCTCTAGAATTAGAGCCCTGCCCGTGCCCCTGCCCTGCCCCTGCCCGTGTGCCCAATGGGGTGGTAGGAAACTCGGGCACGGGCAAGGAAATGAATTACGCGCGCGCCTTGAGAAATCGCTTTTCCACCTCTCCCCAATTTGCGATCTCCCAAATTTTTTTTACGTAATCAGCCCGCACATTCTTATACTGAAGATAGTAGGCATGCTCCCACACATCGATCCCAAACAAAGGGGCGAGCCCCTGGGTGCTTAAAGGATCTTGATTGGCACAAGTGGTGAGCACAAGCCCCTTCTTCTCCTTGCAATAACCTAGCCACCCCCAGCCCGACCCCTGAATGGCCGCTGTCTTGCTGCCCATTTTCTCCACAAACTGAGCAAACGAGCCGAAATCGCGCACAATGGCTGCGAGAAGCTCTCCTTTAGGCTCTCCTCCTCCCCCCTTTTTTACAGGAGCAAGGGTGGTCCAGAAAATCGAATGGTTGAGATGGCCCCCTCCATTAAAGCGAATCGCTTGCTGCTCAGCAATCATCGCCTCTAAGTTATTCTCGCTCTGCGACTTAGAATATTTTTCCAGCGCTGCATTTAAATTGGTTACATAGCCCTTATGGTGCTTGAGATAGTGTAGCTCCATGATCTGCGCGGAAATGACCGGCTCTAAAGCGCTAAAATCATAGGGAAGCTCGGGGAGCTCGTAGGGGTGCAAAGACATGGGTCCTCCTTGTGGGGGTTTTTCGACCTTATACAATTATCGAAAATAACTTCGAATTTCAGCTGCGTCGAATCTCGGCAGCTTTCACGCGCTCAAATTCGAAGCTATTTCCGATAATTGGTATTAGTGTACCCATTTTAAGAAGTTTGGGTCGAGGATTTGGTGCAAAAAAGTCCGACTAAAATACGATGTATCGTAAATTAGTCGCGACTAAAATACGATATATCGTAAAATGGTCGTATGAAAAGGATCTATCAAGAACTCATCTCCCGGCACCTGCTTCAGCTACGTCAAATGGTCTTTTTAATGGGCCCTAGGCAAGTGGGAAAAACAACGGTGAGTCTTGCGTCAGCAGCAGAGTGGCCTAAACATTTTTATTTCAATTGGGACAATTCCGCTGAAAAGCTTCTATTCATAGAAGGTCCAAGCGCGATTGCTCTACAGGCTGACTTAAGCGAACTGACTGAAGAAAAACCCGTTTTGATTTTTGACGAGATTCACAAATATGCAAAATGGAAAAACTTTCTTAAAGGTTTTTTTGATCTTTACGAAAAGAAAACCAAGATTATTGTCACGGGAAGCGCGCGTCTTAACATCTATAAAAAAGGTGGCGACAGTTTGATGGGCCGCTATTTCTATTATCGCGTCCACCCCCTTTCTGTAGCTGAAATCGTCTCCCCTCACCTGATTGAGGAAGAGATTCGTCCTCCAGCACCAATTAGCCAAGATGATTGGACCGCGCTTTTAGAACATGGGGGATTTCCCGAACCCTTTATTCAGCGCTCTAAACCATTTTCTCGTCGGTTGCACTCGATTCGTCAGGATCAGTTATTCAAAGAAGATATTCGAGATGGAACTAGAATCCAAGAGTTGAGTCAACTGGAGCTGCTGGCCGAGCTCCTGCGCAAACAAGCAGCTGAATCAATGAGCTACCAATCTCTTGCCAAAAAAGTAGGCGTTTCTGTTGATACAGTTAGGCGATGGATTGAAGTGCTTAAATCCTTTTACTACTGTTTTTCTATTCAACCCTGGTCGAAAAACATCACCCGTTCACTCATCAAAGAACCAAAGCTCTATCTCTGGGACTGGTCTTTACTTGATGAAGAGGGGCATCGAAATGAGAATCTGGTAGCGAGCCATCTTCTTAAAGCCACCCATTTTTGGACTGATCGAGGCTTTGGCGAATATGGCCTCTATTATTTACGCACTAAAGACAAAATTGAAACAGATTTTCTAGTCACAAAAGAGGGAAAGCCCTGGTTTCTGGTCGAAGTAAAGACAAAAGCTCGCGGAATTTCTCCTGCGCTCTACCATTTCCAAAAAGGAACTCAAGCTCCACACGCCTTTCAAATAGCTTTTGATCTTCCTTTTGTCCGCAAAAATTGTTTCGAGGAAAAAGGCCCTATTTTAGTCTCTGCCCAAACATTTCTCTCGCAACTTATTTAACCTCGGTTTTGGATTCACTTCTCGCTAATTTGAAGAAAAAATATTTTTATTTATAATAAAATAGAAATATAGTATTATAAAAGCGATTCTTAAAAAAAGGAATAAATCACTGAGCATTAATTGCAGCAACTATATTTTTAATAAAGACAAAGAACTATATGGTGGTCAGCAACAAGATTACGTTGCAAGAACCAATCAAACCATTGAAGAAGCCACCCATCAAACAAGAGAGGTCTTAGCAAGAGGAGGCGATCTAGAAGCGCATCACGGGAAGATGGTCGATCATCTCGCAATGGGACGAAAAAAAACGGCCCTTGCTCATGGAACAGAAAACGGCCACCTTTTTGGATCTAAACGGTTTGAAGAACAGCCACAGTCTGTTCACTACACAAGTCTAGACGACCCTCGATACAGAGAATACAACGGACAGATCATCGCCTTTTTGCAAGAGGTCACACAGGGAAAGATTCCCATAGAAGAGGGACAACTAAGAGAGCGTCAATTTAGAGTCGAAGAAAAGCTAGAAGAGTATCTCTGCTCTTTTGAACTAGAAATTTTCACCGGGAAAGAACTCCTTGCAAAAGAATGGACCGTTGATCCTAAAAGCGAAATGATCCTTCGCACTCAAGACAGCACCGTTGCAAAAACAAAAGGAAAGCTGCAAGGTGTAAAAGAAACCGATCCCACTTTCTATACGAGAAACAAAATGTACTACTGCCTCCTGGGGCTTTGGACATCAATTGCCGCCGAGAATTTGCTCTTTGACTCTGTCATGCGCCGCACGGGTAAATTTATTCCTTTTAAAACAGTGGGAGAGGGCATTCAGCAAGATACAACAAAACCCCTCCTCAGCGCTCTCTTCCTTGTGGGAAAGGCCTATCTAACAATTGCGGGAAAAACCTATCCCCTTTGCGAATACCTCACTTGGACACACCAAGACGGAAAGACAGACCCCGTAGAAACCTTACGCCGCGCTTCTGTAGTGGTCATTTCCCAGGACCAGTTTGTGGTCAATGACACACAAAAGGTCATTGCCACTCTTTTTGCCCAGTCCCTTCGTTTTCCACTTCCTAAAGAGAACCTGAAACAGTTCCAAAAGCTTACAGGGGCCATTCGGTACCTCTTTGCCCATAGCATGCCTTTCTTTAGAGGCTCTGCAGCCGTTGGAGAAAGTCAAGAGATGGTCATTTACAAAGTAAGAGAGATTCTCTGCAGCCACAATCCAGAAAAATCGGGCGATTTAGAAGCCTTAACAGCTCCCCTGCTTTCGAGATTTCTCAAAGCTTACCTCTCCACCCTCCTAATGCAGCCGCAGTAATGGAGCCAATGGCCCTAAGGCACTTGCTATAGGGGAATTTTTCATAATAGATTGATTATCAATCACTTAATTTTTTTCAGTCCACTCCTATTTTTTCCTCCTATTTTCATCTAAATATCTAAAAATAAACATGTTATAATTTTCATTAATACAGAGTATTTTATTGAAAAATTAACGATTTATGTGTATAATAAAGATATAAATATAATAAAAATGGAGTTTTATGACAGTAAATAATCACACAGAAACATTTATTAATTATCTATCTAATGAGATATATAGTGATTTAAGAAAAAACTTAAAATCAGATGGCTATTTAACTAACGTATTAAACAGCTCATCACATCACATTTCAGAGCATTTAACAAAAAGTAACAAAAGCAATAACTTATTTGACTTAGGCGATATAGATGAATTAAATATCGATGACGTCGAGAAGGTATGCCAAAATACTATAGCTAGAAAAACAGAAAGTTTTGTTGATAAAATTTCTGAAAAAATATTCAAGAAAGTAGCCAAAAAGGTTTATAAACCAAAAGACGTTAATGATAAAAAAGCTAAAGAGATATTTAAAAACAGCCTGAAAAAATCTTTTTCTGACCAAAACATTCATGCCGCATTAACTAAAACATTAAAAAGCAAAGAATATCACGATCTAAATCCTAACTTAAAATCTTTTATGTTAAAGTACAATAATGCTAAAGATCTGTCTGCTAATTACGATGAGAATATAAAAGAAATTTCTGAACTGGACATTTCAGATCATATAAAAGCATCTAGAATAAGAAAATTTGAAAATTCAATTTCAGGAGATATTAAGCTTGAGTGGAATAAACTATCATCTGAAGAAAAAGATATTCTTTTTAATAATTATAAAATAACTAAAGACGATATTAACAAAATCGCAGAGCCTGTATGCAATCAAAGATTTAATACCTGCATTAAACTGCAAGAAAAGGTTGAGGTTGCCTTAAATAACTTAGAAAAATCAAATAGTGAAAATAGAGACAAAAAATTAGCAAACGAAGCGAAAGATAAATTAGAAACATTAATATCTCTAATGAAAAGCGATACAGGAATTACCTATCGCAATCAACATGAAGAGAGCGTTAAGCAATTGATTGATCGAGCCAATGATATTGGAATAGAGATCTCAGACAAAGGTGATGAAGATCTTTTAAGTGCTCTTGACTAACGGCTAGCCGCAAGAGCTGCTGCAGTAATGGGGCCAATGGCCTTAAGTCTTTTGCCAGAGGGAATCTTTCCATAAATGCGCAAAAAACCCTCTACGGTGGAGGGACTTGTAAAGATGATCTCCTCAAACTCTGCAAGATCAGGAACAGGTTCTAATTTCTGAAACTTAGTCTCATACAGGTCAAGAATCTCTACTTGCCACCCCTTTTGTTGCAAATACTTGGCAAGAAAGGGGCGTGCGAGATTTGAGCGAGGATAGAAGAAATAAGCCTCTTGTGGAATGGCCATTTGCTCCAAAAGAACCATCACTCCTTCCTGAGTCGATTCGGTCGCTGTATAGAGAGGAGCCACGTTCGGTATAACTCCGTGACATTCAAGCTGTTTACTTGTCGCCTCTCCAATGCTGACCCACACTTTTCCAAGAGGCGGTTTTTTATTCTCTACACAGGCAAAGAAAAAACGCACGGCCTGCTGACTTGTAAAGATCAGGTGTGAATAGCTCTCCAATTGACCAAAAGCTTGCAGGAGTTTTTGATCTTCTAAATGGAGCATCTGCGTGTAAATGACCGGGTAATGCACACAGGGAAGGTTGCCAGGGTCAAGCCCTAGGTAGAGCGGAAGTTTAGACATTTCAACAATTGCAGCATCTCCAGATCTTTCTCGGCCGCTACCACTGCAAGTCTGCCTTGCAAAGGAGCACCCTCGCCTGGAAGAAAGATCCGATTGCGATGGGTAAATCTCAAGCGAATCAAGGCACACTCAGCTACTACAAGCCCATCCACCTCTCCAAGATCGAGAAAGGACAAACGTCTTTCGATGGTACCGCGCACATCGACGCAGACAAGATCTTCGCGCAGCTCTCTGATCATTTTCTCACGGCGCAGCGAAGAGGTAGCGATTTTGGCCCCCGACCGTAGACTCTTCAGCGATTCTCCCTCCCTCAAGACTAAGCTATCGGATGGATCTAATCCCTGTGTCAATGCGACAAGGACCAGCCCTTTTGCCAAAGGCTCTGGCAAATCTTTAGCTGAGTGAATGGCTAGGCGGCACACTCCTTGGAGCAAAAGCTCATCAATTTCTCGCGTAAAAAAATCGGTGCGACCCAGGGTGCGTAGCGAGGTGCACAGATCGCGATCTCCGCCTGTTTCGACCCAAAGAGGCTCTAGATCAACGTGCGGGACCTTTGCGACAAGCTCCCGTCGCACCTCCTCCACCTGCCTTCTAGACAGCGGCGACCCCCGCGCTGCCACAGTGTATTTAACCAAGGGCTTCGTCGACATATTCCACCGGCTTTAGCCCTATTTTTTCTGTCAACTGTTTCGAAAGTCCTGCCATATTGCGCTTTGGCAAAAAGCACTCTTCAAACCCCATGTGAATCGCTTCTTTAAGACGGCTTTCAATCCGTGGCACGCTGCGCACCTCACCACCTAGGCCTACTTCCCCAATGACAACGGTTTTTTGCCCAAGGACTCTATTGCTAAAGGAAGAGGCAAGGGCCATGATCACCCCTAAGTCGAGCGCGGGCTCGCTGATCTTAAGGCCTCCTGCTACCGAAACAAAGACGTCGCAGTTATGAATCTGGTAATGCATCCGTTTTTCAAGCACGGCAAGTAGAAGGGTAAGGCGACTGGGATCCAAGCCCGTCGAGCGGCGTGAAGAGGTGGGAAAAGCAGACTTTGCCACTAGTGCTTGCACTTCGATGAGAAGGGCTCTCGAGCCTTCAATCGTTGGCACAATGGCTGAGCCAGGTGACTCGAGGAGTCGCTCTTCGAGAAAAATCTGCGAAGGGTTGCTAACCTCGGCTAAGCCTTCTGCTTTCATCTGGAAAATCGCCACTTCATCCGTCGGGCCAAAACGATTTTTCACCGTGCGTAGCATCCGGTAGCCATGGTGGCGATCTCCCTCAAAATCCAAAACCGTGTCGACGATGTGCTCGAGTACGCGCGGCCCTGCAATTTCTCCTGATTTGGTCACATGGCCAATCAAAAAAGTAGACAGTCCAAGCCCTTTGGCAAGGTGCATAAATTCGGTCGCAAGCTCCCGTACCTGCGCGACACTGCCAGGGCTAGAGGGAAGCTCCTGTTTATAGAGAATCTGGATCGAGTCGATGATGAGCACATCGGGTCTTAGCCGATCAATTTGCAACTTGATGTGGGAAAAGAGCGTCTCGGAAAGTAGGTAGAGATTCTCGCTTTTGACCCCTAAGCGGTGTGCCCGCAAAGAGGTTTGCTGTGCCGATTCCTCTCCACAGACATAGAGGACGATCAGCCCCTGCTTAGAGAACTCATGAGCCACCTGGAGCATGAGGGTCGACTTGCCAATCCCCGGATCGCCGCCAATGAGAGAAAGAGACCCCCTGACAATCCCTCCGCCAAAGACCCGATCTAGTTCTGGCATTTGTGTCGAGAGACGATCGAAAGAAAGGGTTTCAATCTGTGTCACACGAAGTGGTTGTGACAGCTGCTCTGAAAGCGCTTCAAAACGGCGCTCTTTGACCTCTACCTCTTCGACAAAGGTGTTCCACTTCTGACAAATCGAGCAAGAACCGGTCCATTTGGGCTGCGTATGCCCACATTCTGAACAACTCCACAAATGTTTAACTTTTGCCATGACTCTCTAATTTTTTTAAGGCTTCATAGGCCGCTTGCACCTCAGCCTGCTTCTTCGAGGGCCCCTCTCCCCTACCCACCTCTCGATCTCCGACAAAAACGGCGACAAGAAAACGCTTGCTATGATCAGGTCCCAGCTGTTCAAGCAGCTGGTAAGAGGGCAATTTTTGGTGTTTTCTCTGAGAATAATCCTGCAGCTCTGCTTTCCAATTGCGCTGGGGCTCTAAGGCAGAAGCAATGAGCGCTTCGTCAAAATGGTTAAGCAAAAACTTTTTCGCAGCCTCAAGCCCTCCATCTAGATAGATCGCGCCTACCAGAGCTTCAAATAGATCAGCTAAAATTCTCTCTCGGCCTCTCCCCTGATTAGCTTTTTCTCCTTTTCCAAGAAGAACATACTCGGCAAGCTCCAGCTGCTGCAAAAAAGTCGCGCACGAGGTCGCGCCCACAAAATGGGCCCTTAAGTGCGAAAGTTCTCCCTCAGCATGCTTAGGAAGGTGATTGTAGAGAAAATCAGAGACAACAAGACCTAGGACCGAATCTCCTAAAAACTCGAGCCTCTCATTGTGCGCCTCCACCAATTCACGATGTTCATTGTAGAACGAGCGGTGAACAAATGCCAAGAGGAGAAGCTGGCGGTTTTGAAAGAGGTAGTCAAGTCGCTCCTCAATCAGAGGAGCTTTACGTAGAAGCTCTGTAATTGCGTCCATGAACCTAAAGCCTATCCCGAAAGGTAAATTTTAAAGCTGCTTGTTATTGAGTAGACCAAGAAGCAGTCTTAAAAATGGCGAAAAAAGACTCAAAAAGCAACATCTTTACCGCTTCAGGGATTCATACGTAAAAAACCTGAAACCCAAGATCTTCACAAACGTCTCTAGCCTGCTCTTTGTAGGCGCAATATTTCTGGCCATTTAGCCTAATCCATGACTCCGCGGGGACCTGGAGATTGGATCTGACCAAATGGGTGAACTGGTTAATGAGCTTGTCAAAGACACGATGATCCACGAAGGAATCGGTCATGGTAATTTTAATATTCTTGCGAATGAACCAGGTTAAACAGGTTACATCAAGCTCATCGTAAATGACCATGTGTTTAATCGCCACTTCTTGAATAGCTGTCTCTTCCCAAGAAAAGCCACTTTCGTTGCTTTGTGCTCGAATCAGTTGTGGTCTACAGCTCCCATCTGGAAACAACGTTTTTTGCACTCCAGGTGCAGAGCCATCAATGGCCACAACGTTGTAACCTGGAGTTGGAGTGCGCAGAGAAATGAAATTTGTTGTAGTCATCGAGTAGCTCCTTCAGTAAAGACTGTAAATCCGATCTTTTGACAACGACGCTCGATCTGTTTGATCCAAACCACCTCTGGCAATTGCGACATCTTGGGCAAGGCAATGGAAGAGCCTTTAATCACTTGCACATTGGCTCTTACAAGTTTGGTTAAACCAGTTTTT
>JABDDY010000013.1 GCA_013287365.1 Chlamydiota bacterium | reverse complement strand
GCGGATAGAGGCGAGAGCCTCTTCCACGCTCTGATCAATCCGGATGAGCAGATCGATCTTTGAGACAAAGTCTCCTACCTTGCGCTGCAGATGACCGGGTGGCATGTCCTTAGAGTAGCAGATTAAATAAAATTTTTACAAACCGATTCTGCGGAAGGTTAAAAATATTAAGATTTTCATTTACAGAAACTTGCGTTTCTGCAAGACTACTCCCATGAAAAAAACCCATTCTTCCTGGGACCCAGTCGCCGACTCTTATAGCAAAGCTGTTGGAGAAAAGGGGCTCTATTACCATGAGAGGGTCATCTTTCCTCATCTTTTAAAGCTGATGGGGCCGCTCTCTTCCGCATCTAAGGTTGTGGACCTGGGGTGCGGGCAGGGGATTTTCTCTTCGCAGTTACCACTAGAGTGTTCCTATTTGGGGCTCGACTCTTCCTCTTTGCTGATCAAAGAGGCAAAAAGCAGGTACAGGGAAGCGACAAGAGCCTTTGCTCAAGCAGATCTGGGCCGGCCCTTGCCCCCCTCCTTCGAGAAGGGGGTCCATACCCACGCAGTGTTTATTCTCTCTTTGCAAAACATCGAAAATG
The DNA here is from genome assembly GCA_013287365.1 of Chlamydiota bacterium. GTDB lineage: Bacteria > Chlamydiota > Chlamydiia > Chlamydiales > Rhabdochlamydiaceae > JABDDY01. Next base: position 23,016 of record JABDDY010000013.1, on the reverse strand, counting down.
GACAAAGAGCTCTCCAAAGCGCAAGAGAGCTTCTAGAGCCAAAGGGGCGGCTATTCATTGTTTTGAACCACCCCTGTTTTCGGATCCCTCGATCGACCAGTTGGGTGGTTGATGCAGCTAAGCAGATTCAATATAGGCGCATCGATCGCTATCTCTCTTCCCACAAGGTCTCGATCGAGATGCATCCGGGATCAAAAAGCGAAAGTCCAACGACCTGGTCTTTCCACCATAGTCTTTCAGACTATAGCCAATTTCTCCGCAGCTCCGGCTTTGTCATCGAACAGATGCAAGAGTGGTGCTCAGATAAAAAAAGCGAGGGCGGAAGGGCAAAGCTAGAGGATTTTGCTAGAGCCGAGTTCCCGCTCTTTCTTGGCCTAGTAACCTCAGTTTTGGGTTCACTTTCATAGAGTCTCACGGCATCTTTCGGGCAATTTTCGCACATTTTGACGAGTCCATAGGCACCCAAGGCTATTGAACTCGTCAAAATGTGCAAAAATTGCCTCGAAATCTGCCATGATTCTCTATAAAATCGAACCCAAAACTGAGGTTGTAGCCAAAAGAGATTAAGCCTTTTTCCTCTTCAAGTGAGGAAGGAGAATCGGCACAAGACAGCCCACAACCGTTCCAATCAAGAGAAAAGTAGTGTAAAAGCGCGGGCTCCCAATGGGGATCTTCTCAGGAGGGATATAGCCAATCAAAAGGGCAAAGGCGCTACCGAGAATGCCAATACCGGCGACGATCCAGATGCCCAATTTTCCGCCTGGCACTTTATAGGCGCGTTCTACATCGGGTTTTTTGTAGCGCAGGGCAATTGCTGACGCAAACATCAGGATATACATCACAAGGTAGAGCTGGGCGACAAGAACAGTTAGAATCCAGAAGGCAGAGGAGACAGTTGGCATGAGGACAAAGGTGATGCTGAGGAAGGTGACAATGATCCCTTGTGTAAGCAAAAGCGCTGTCGGGGCATGGTGCTGATTGACTTTGCGGAAGCTCTCTGGCAAATCGCCTCCTTCGGCAGCAGCGAGAAGACCCTTACTAGGGCCAATGATCCAGGTGCTGACCGAGCCAAAGGCTCCAATAGCGATAAGAGCGGCAACCCAGGGAACCAGATGCCTCAAGTTGTACCTTTCCATAAAGATGGAAAGAGCCTGCATCGCTCCGCTGACGAGGCTGATTTCTTTCTGAGGGATCACCATTGCGATCGAGAGAACTCCCAAAAGAGAAAGTCCGAGAATCAGAGCAGCTGATAGGAAAATGGCTCGCGGGTAGTCGCGCTGCGGATTCTTGACATCGCGCGCGTGGACAGAGGACATCTCCATTCCTGCTAAAGCCAGCAATACCCCTGTGAAAAAGACAAGATCATTGAATTGGAAATGGGGAATGAGACCTTTTACAGTCAACGGAATTTCGATTGGGTTACCTTGGAAGTACCAGAGCACTCCAAGGACAATGATCAGAGTGCCGGGGATCATCGTGCCGCAAAAAGCGCCCACACTGCTGATCCATCCCGAAAGGCGCATCCCAAATAAATTGGCAAGGGTAGCTGTCCAAAACAGAACAAGCACCATGATGACAGTGTAGTGGGTATTTTCTGCTAAGGCGGGATTAAAGGTATAGGTAATGGTTGCAGCAATGAAGGAGAGAATTGTCGGGTACCAGATCACATTTTCAATCCAAAGCAGCGAAATAGCGAGAAATCCGACCCTGTGACCAAAGGCCTCGCGCACCCAAACGTAGATCCCTCCCTGTTTGGGCCAACCAGTGGCTAACTCTGCCGCCACAAGCGAAACGGGGAAGAAAAAGACAAGAGCGGCTAGTGCAAGGAAAAAGAGGGCCCCGAGGCCATACTCGGCTGTAAAGGGCCAGTTTTTCACACTGCCAATGGCTGCGACGTTGATCATGGCAAGCGTAAAAATGGTTAAAGAGCGGGGGAAACGGACAACTTTACTCATATTTTCGCAGCCTATATCAGAGTGTATTTAAAGAAAACCCTTTAGCCATTGGGTGCGTGCCAAAGGCTAAAGGGTTTAAGAGTATTAAAAGCCTGCCCAAGTTCCTCTGCCAGCTCCCCCCATCGTTAGGTGAGGGAAAAGAGGTTGCTGTGGCGGTGGAGAATGCTGAGGGGGATGCGCTGTTGCACCTGCTCCTCCTAAACCAACATTGGGTCCACTCGGGGGTGGTCCAGGGACAAAAGTTGGAGATTGAGGCACCTGGGGCTGGGGAAAATGGAACCCACCGCCCATCATCAAATTTCCACCTGGCGGTACCATTTGTACGGGGATTACAGGTGATGTTTGAGCGTAAACCGGCGTTGCAACAAAGGTGGTTGTTGCAGGGGTTTGTACGAAAACAGTCCGGTTACCTGGTACTGAAGTGGCCCAGACGCGTATGACAGGGATGACCATATGGTAATATAAGGGGTCTCCCCAAATAATCACAGAGGTGCCCGTTCCAGCGGCTCCGAGTAAAATCAGTAGAGCGGCTTTTGGAGCAGAGGCAATCAAAGCTATTGTAAAGAGAATGATTGCAACAACGGCGATTACTTTAAAAAGGGTAGGACCCCAGTCTGACGAATTGGAGCTGTTTTGAGCCTGCTGCGAGAAGTTGACCGCAGGGGACTGAGGATTTAAGGTTACGGATGTTGTCATGATGACTCCCTCACTCTATAGTTGTCTTGCGTGTAGTTGCTGATTGAGTTCAACATGAACCAAGATACGATTAAAGGGGGAAAACCACCAGAAAAAGTCACCATTATTCATGATAATGACATGAGAATTCACTGCGAGGTTTTGAAAGAAGGGGTCATCATTTCTGTGAATAACCCAAGTTGTTTGTTCGCCCTCTCCTGTCACCACATAGATCTGCCTATTGGCATAATCAATGCCGCGGATCCATGCAGAGAACCTTCCATATTTTATCGGGCCTAGTGTGCAGTTCACATCTATAGAAGAGCCAGCTTGTGATCGATTGGTCAGGACGTAGGAATAGTCAGAGGCCCACAAAAAGTTCGTTTTAGGGCAAATGTCTATTCTGTCTCCTGTTCTCCAAGAGCGTATGAGGAAGCTGTCGCCTAAGTTGAAAGTCCATTCAGTGCCATCTCCAAGTTTAATCACATTAGGGGCTGGAAAGCTGGCGATCCAATGGTCGGCGCAAGAGGTGATCACAGCGCCTGTCGACTGAACGAGGTCTTCTTCTGAGACAAGACTTAAAGGGTCTGTTTCTGCGCCACTTTCTGTGGGAGAAAGGGGCTGAGGATTGGAGAGCGTCGGTGGGGCAAGTTCTATTTCTATACAAGCGCTAGTTGTTGCTTGCTCATCAAAGGTTAAAACCTCCGATTCTCGAATGACGGGAAACTCTTGGTGCTCATCGGCGTAGGACGCTCTGACAGCTGTTCCTGACAGCAGCAAAATGGCCAGGGTTATTCTTTTGAGATCTATGATCTTCATGAGACTCTCTCCTTATGGTTGTGCTTTGTTTAGAAAAAATCTAACAGGGAGAGGGGATTTTTTTAAACTGTAACCTTTAGAAATTCAAGGCGCCGGCCGAAACTGGCCGAGGCCAGCTACAAGGACCTCGATTTCATCGATACCGGTAGCCCGCTGAAGCTCGCGGCTCCCAGGACCAAAGAGAATCATGGTGGGGACAGCAAAGACATCATACTTGGTCGCTAGATCGGAAAAGTCGGAGACATTGATTTTGATGAACTTGATTTTGCCCTCGAAGGTGCGGGCAGCCTCCTCCAGGAGCTGAGCTGCCTTGTGGCAAGGACCACAAAAGACAGAGTAAAAATCGATCACTACAGGAATGGAACTGGAGGCCAGTTCTTCTCTGAGCTGGTTTGTGCTGCGCAGTTCAATGATCCCAGGCTCGCTGGCTCTAACCGGAAGAGTGAGCTTTTTACTAGAAGTAGTAGCAGAAACAGGTTGGGTAGTAAAAGAATCGGGCTTCTTCTGTTCAAGGACAGGTAAAGAAAGAACAGAGAGATGTTTTTCTACGTCAAGAGCGGCTTTAGCCCCATCTCCTGCAGCCGAGATCGCCTGTTTGTAGACAGGATCGACAACATCGCCAATGGCAAAGACCCCTTCTAAAGAGGTTTGGTGGCTATTTGTCAAGATGTAGCCAGCTGCATCTAGTTCGAGTTGTCCCTCAAAGAGACGAGAATTGGGGGTAGAGCCGATCGCTAAAAAGATGCCATCTACAGCCATTGTTTCTAAGTGGCCCGATTGATTGAGAACAAGGTGGGTGACTTTTTTTTCGTCCCCTTGGATGGCTTCTACAACTGTTTGGAAACGCACTTCGACATTTTCTCTTTTGAGAAGAGCTTTCTTGCGCCTTGCCTCAATGGCTCGGAAATCGGCCTTGCGGACGACAAGCAGAACCTTTTTTGCGAGATTCGCGAGATGCTCGGCTTCCAAAATAGCTGTATCTCCTCCTCCGATGACGGCGACTGTTTTGTTTTTAAAGAGCGCGCCATCGCAGGTTGCGCATGTATAGACCCCGCGCGTCCAGTATTTTTTTTCTCCTGGGACCTCGAGCAGTCTTGGCGTAGAGCCCGTGGCGATGATGCAGCTTGTGGCATAGAGAGTATGGATCTTGTTTCTGTCTGAGACCTCTCTTGTGCAGATTTTGAATGGCTTTTGGCTAAAGTCTACAGAGACAACCTCCTGAGAGAGAAGATCTGCCCCATTGATCTCTGCCTGGTGGCGGATCTTGTCGATTAAGGCCTTTCCTTCAATATCTACCTCCCCTGGCCAGTTTTGCACTTGGCTCGATTGGATAATCGCTCCTCCGGGATTTGGTCCTTCCATGACAGTGGCGTGGATCCCTGCTCGCTCTAGGTAAATGGCTGAAGTTAAAGCGCCTACACCACCACCGATGACGACAACGTGCGTTTGCTCTACTGTTTGTTTGCTAGATGCGCTCAAAGGGAGGGCAAAAAGGGTGAGTGCAAACAGGGATTTTTGAAGCTTTTTGAACATAGGGGTCCTCATCCTCTCTAGATATTTACCATACGTGTATCGCAACGCGCTTTTTTCTGCGAGCGAGTATATATGGACTAGGACCCAAAACGCCATACATTTCTTCTGTGCAATAAAGCATTACAAATATCAATTGTCTTATTATTAATTACTTTTGTTCTGTTTTCTATTAATTTGACAATTTAATTGTTTGTTTATAAAATGAAATTACAGGAAAGTGGGTAGTTCAATTACGAGCCTCTTACCTGCTACCCGGCAAAAGGAGGAAATCATATGCCTGCCCGTGTGATTACAAATTCCCAGAATTCTGGCTCTGCCAGTCAACAAGTAGGAGGAGCGCAAAAACAGCAAATTAAAGCTCCGATAATGAATGAGAAGAAAGAGGTGTTTGAAACAAAAACAGCAACTTCAGCCCCTCGCCTTTCAGAACTTTACAGCCATGATGAACGCGCCAAATTTTACACAGGTCATGACCGTTTGAACTTGAATTCGGCGCAAATTGAGAGAGTGAGAACTCTTCAAGCAGATAACGACCATTTGCAAAGGGAAATCATCCAAAAAGAAAAAGAGGTCATTCACTGTGTCGACCCCTTAGCGATTTTGGCAGATATTGAACATCGACAGACAATGGTTGCGCGCAATACAGGTGAAATTCTAAAAATCTATCGAAAAAGCGAAGAGAGTGTGAACCGCGTTAGAGAACTGGAAGCTCAAAATGAAAAACTCAATTCCGAAATGATCATCGCTCAAGGAAAATTCATCTCTACAAGTGATATGCAACTGCGCACCCGACTTGCTTCTGAATTCTTCATTTTAAAAGCGACCATAGAGCGCAATCTCCAAGAGATCCAAGAGCAGAGCAAAAACTAATCGCTGTTTGCCATCCGTTGCCCACCCCTGAAGGGGTGGGCTTTTTATTAGACCTCTTGCATAATCTCATTTGCCTGCTAAAATCGCCCTTTTTCCAATCTTTTGATCCTCTGCTGCGTCGTCTACTTATTTAAAGTATGTCTCGCAGCAGAGGATCAAAAGATTGGAAAAATCATCGATTTTTTCAGGTAAAGCAAATTATGCAAGAGGTCTGTTTTTAATTGAGCTGAAAAGACTCCACAAACTGGGCGTGTTGGATTTTATCTGCAAGGGAAGAGGGGGTATAACTGGTGGTGAGGCGATAGATGGTGGTGCCCGAGAGAATGAGCCGTCCTTTAATCTCCTGCTCTCCTCGTTTGACTAGGTAGTCGAGAGCGGGCAGTCCATTGTGGTTTGACACCTCTTGCTCGAGGAGTTGTTGTCCTGGAGTTTCGTGCTCAATCAGAATGGCAAGAGATTTTTTAAGTAGAGTTTGGGAGCCGACAAGGCGCCATTTTCTGGGAAAATCAATATAACTCAAAGAGTAGGCAATCTCGCTGGCCTCTGATCGCATTTCTTTATAGTCTATCGACTGGCCCGCATTTGGAATCTCAATTTGTTTTGACTCGTGGACGGGGACTTCGGGGAATTTGATCTGGAAGCGTTGATCAGTAGCGGAATAGGCAATCCATTTTTTCTCCTGCTCGACCTGTGTGAGCCCTTTTTGCATGTCTTTGGAAATTAAAGTGAAAACTCCAGTTGCTCCGATCATAGCTCCCAGTAAAACGAGGAAAACTTTTTTAAGGAATGAAAATTTTTGTTTTGTTTGATTGGATGCTTCCATAATTCTCCTAAATGATTATTAATTCTCGTGAATTATATGATCTAAGGCTGTTTTATTTCAATTTAATAAGGATTTTGATTTTTTGTTTACTTAAAATATTAAACATAGTTTATATTAAAGAAAAGAGGTGAACCATGAAAGCACAGGCTCTTGTTTTAGTTGGAACTTTATTCTTTTCTTCTGTTTTATCAGCTGCTCAATCGAGTAGAGCGGCACCTAACAATTACGGTCACTATGACAATTATAATGGGAATTACAACGAGAACTACTATGAAAATAATGAAGGGTCGCCGCAAGACTTTGGTCTAGAACAGGGGCACCCAAGAAGGGAGTATGGAGAGGAGCCGCCTCTCGGTTTTGGCGTACAGATCTCCCCCTTTGGAGGTTACTACAGAAGTTATCCCTATTACTATTACGATTATTATTCTTATTCTTGCCCACCGGGGTACCGCTATTACAACGACCCTTTATATGGACCGAGATGCTACTACTATGGTGGTCCTGGATACTATAGACGGGGCCCTCGCTACTACTACAATAGACCCTACTATCGGTATTATCGTCATAGACATTAATCTAAAGCTTGGTAAAGCCATAACGCTCTGCCTGCATAGAGTAAAGAGAAGCATAGACATGATTAGCTTTTAGAAGATGCTCGTGCGCCCCCTCTTCGATCATTTTGCCCTCTTGGAGCACAACGATCCGATCAGCCATAGAAACAGACCCAAGCCTATGAGTGATTAAAATGGTTGTTTTCCCCTCTGCTACATCTACGAATTTATGAAATAATTCATATTCGCTCTTAGGATCTAGAGATGCTGTTGGCTCATCGAGAATCAGAACACTGCTTTCTTTCATTAGCGCCCTTGACAGGGCTAGCTTTTGCCACTGTCCTCCAGAAAGGCTTGTTCCCCCGAATTCTTTTCCCAAGAGAGTCTGGTATTTTTCTGGAAAAGACTCTGCTATACTTGAAAAGCCCCCTTTGTGAGCCGCTTGCTTGATCCTGCTCTCTTCTTCCAAAAATTTCACATTTCCAATGCCAATATTTTCAGCAGCTGTGAGATGATACTGGCCAAAATCTTGAAAAACGGCACTAATACTCTGTCTCCAAGAAACAAGGTCTAATTCTCGAAGATCCACTCCATCTATCAAAATTCGACCTTGTGTGGGGTCGTAAAGACGCAGAAGAAGCTTAATGAGCGTAGTTTTGCCAGCGCCATTTTCGCCTACGAGTGCAATTTTTTCTCCAGCTTTTATGCTTAGCGAAAAATCGCGAATGGCCTCTCTGCCATCTGGGTATTTAAAAAAGACATTTTCAAAGACAATTTCCTTCTTTAATTCTTTAAAAGGCTTTACTTCAATTTTGGAAGGAAAGGCTTGAATAGAAAGGAATTGCTTAAATTTTTCAAAAAAGAGAAGGGTTGGGGTTAGCATACTTAAATTCTGCATAAATAGGCCGAGCTCTCTTTGAGCGAGAATCAGAGCCTGTAGGCTGGCTACAATTTGCCCAGCATTGATGAGCCCACTCCTCGTTTGTAGAATGAGCCAGGTAAAAACAGAAAAATGGCCCAGCACAGTTAAAGCTGAAAGAGAGATGATTCTCATCGACTCTTTTGAGCGCTTCACTTTCATAGCTTCTTGAAAAGAGTGAGCGAGTTTCTCATAGGAGTTGATCAGGAAATCACCAAAGCCAAACAGCCGAATTTCTTTTGCGGCTTTCTCTTCTAATGTGACTGAAGAGAGCCAGGCCATTTTTCGGGATTCAGGGCTTCTAAATAGAGCTAAATCCCATGATTGCTTTTCAAACCAGACAGTGGCTATCGCATGTGGAATAGCAAACAGAATGACAAAAAGAGGTAGCCACCATTGTAAATACCCAAGCATTCCTACTATTGCCCCTAGAGCGATGCTCTCCCTTAAAAATCCTGCCATGATATAGACGTAGTTAAGAGGGCGCTTCTTCGCCTCTTCTTTCAAAAACTGAGCTTCGTTATGGGTTTGCGGATTTTCAAATAGTTCAAGTCCCTCAAAGGAATTTGCTTTCTTCATGATGAGCAGGTTGCAATGCGCTAAGACTTTCTCATTTAACCTAAGACGATTTAAAGCCAAAATAGGCTCAGCAATTGTCTCTACTAAAAGAGTAACTGCCCATATTGCAGTGAGGACAAAGGGAAAGCTGGAGCTCTCGAGCGGGTGAATAATCCAATTGATAATAGTCTGCATGACCAGAAGACTCAGAGCTGGTAGTAATCCTTGAATAACGAGCAGAAAAAAGAATAGAAGAGCCTCTCTAGGAGCAGCTCTAAAGATCTCCTGAATGGGCCAAAAGACACTTCTGATTTTTTCAACTAGCTTTTTTCTCATTTTCAATTAGATCGGCTGGTTACAAAAGTGGCCTTTTTCAGTCGAGAGGCAAGTAACTGCTCTGTGAGCACTAGCTAAAGACACTTCATAGGCAATGATAGGTAGAATCAATTGATCCAGCTCAAAAGCTAAACCCGTTAGAAAATCAGCTAGTACTTGTCCAGCTGAGGCATGAAAAAAAACAGAACTTTTAGAAAAAACGGAGGAGAGCTCCTCTAATTTCTTCTCTAAAATCGCAATAAAATATTGAGCCCGGAAGGCGTCTTTAAAAAGCACAGCATTTTTGGCGAATCAATGAGTTCGTAGAGAACCAAAAGTTCTTCTTATTTCAAATGCATTTTTCCCATCGCAGATAAGGGAAATTTTTCTAGCTTCCTCAACCTGTATCGCTCTGTTTCTTACATAATCATCGCACGTACCTGAAGCACAGCAAAGAGTAGAAAAAGTCAACATAAGGCCTGGCTTTTGTATTGCCCAATCAAAAGAGAGCCTCTCGAGCTCCTTTTTTCCTGTAACATCATTTTCCATAAAAACCTCCCCTCATCCCATTCTTAAGCGTTGATTCGGAAGAGGAGGGATTCGAACCCCCGGACCCTTGCGGGTCTTCTGTTTTCAAGACAGACGCAATCGGCCGCTCTGCCACTCTTCCTTAAGAACTACGGCATCATGCCAATGGCCGGTTTAAAACACAAGCTGTGAGCCATTTTCTAACCAAAGGGAGAAATCGCTGTGGCGATTAAAAATTTAACGTGGTTTACTGATCGTTTAGGATTTGAGGTTACTCCGAAAATTGCGGTTGAGAAATTGGCACAAATGGCTAAAGTCCAGTATTTAAGAGTTGCACCAGTTGCTGAAAAATCAGTTCTTTTTGCAAGCTTCTTGCAAGCGGAGCAAATTGAATCTGTTTGCTAAGACTGCGGTTCTTTCAGGGTTTTCTTCTACAAAATCCAGCAGCTTATTTTCACATTCATTTAAAATATCTGTTAACTCATGTTTCTTTGCTATTACAAGCAGATCTTTAAATTGATCCAGCGATAGAGCCTCATTGGCTAGATCCTTAGCTTTGAGTTTACGAAGAACCTTAGTGGCACAGAGTGTCTGCATAGAGACCATAGCATGCTCGTAAGCAAATTGGAGGTATCCCCACAATCGATCCGCAGGGATAAAATAATCTTTCATGGCTACACAGATGTTATCGTCGAGCAGCGTCTTGAATGCATTAGGTTGTTTGCAATCGAACAACACCTGCAATAACAGAGTTAGGTTTGAAATTTCAGGAAGTCCCTTCTCATAAGTTTTTAATGTCCGCTCGATGCAAGCCGTTTCAAACCCCTCAATCTCTCTTTTTCGGGCTATTGAAATAAATTTTTCTAAATTTTCAGGCTGAGCTTCATCGACGACATTTTCAAGGAGAGCCCCCGTGTCTAACTGGTATTGAGCAGTACAATCGAGCATTTCTAAGAGATTGTCGACATTGACAGTTTTGCACATCTCTTCAAAACATTTTTCCTTGAAATAAATGAGTTCATAAAAATCGGCGAGTCTGACTAAACTGCATAGGGAGGCTGCTGGTTGACCCTTAAGTTGTAATTTTCCTGTGTAGACGTAGTCGACAAAAAATTCAAAACTAGAGGCCTCTACACCATCGACAGTAACAACATGTTCTACACTCTCCTTAAATCCCCCTCTAAATATTCTGTCAAAATAAGGGACCCGAGAAGCTAAAAGCAATTTATGAACAGGAAAGTCGTTATCTTTAAACCCTTCTCTTTTTAATTTCAGGTTATAATCTATTAAAAATCCATCTTTTCTTGCTTTTTGCAAATATTCTAGATTGTTACTGCATATCGGAGCATCACTCGGCCACCCCACAACCATTTCTTTAGGTCCAGACATAGCATCAACTTGTTGAATTTCAATACCGTATGAGCGGTGAAGCACCTTAGCAACAAAAATGAGGTGGGGTGTTTCAAGGGCTAAATTGTATGGTGTTAACTCGATATGAATCCTAGATTGTGTTCTAGGGCAATTTTGAACTTTTTTAACAATATTTTCTATAAATGTTTCATAAATTTTTTTAAATATATCTATCTTGCCATCTATATCACCGAATTTGTGGCCTAGCTCCATATAGGCTTTGCTCAGTTCCCATCTAAAATCAAAACTGCTTTTTAATTTTAAAAATTTAAAATTATAGTCGAACTTAAATAAATTATCGAGATTAACTAAATTTGCCATACATAACTCCTGATCTGGCAGCAAATATAGTTAATCTCGGAAATTTAAATCAACATGATTTTCGCGTTTGTAGGCGAAGAATAGAAATGTCCTGCGGATACATCCGCAGGACATTTCTATTCTTCGCCAGAAGCCGTGAGTTTGATAGATTCTTGTGTTTTAAGCAGGGTATTGGGTTTAATAGACCCCATGACTCATTTTCTGACCAAAGAGGGAGAGCGCTATGGCGATTTTCTCCTTGTTAAGCGCCTTTTTATTGGAGAGCTCCAGATGACCTTGCATGAACTTGTGCATGTTCCTACAGGAGCACAGGTGATGCATCTAGAAAATGACGATAGCGAGAATCTCTTTTGCCTTTCGTTTAAAACGCTTCCCTCTAACTCGAGAGGAGCTCCCCATATCTTGGAGCACACGGTTTTGTGCGGGTCGCGCCTTTTTCCTGTGAAAGACCCCTTTTTTGCGATGAATCGCAGGAGTCTCAATACGTTTATGAACGCGCTCACAGGAAGCGATTTCACCTGCTATCCCGCTGCGACTCAGGTGGAGAAGGATTTTTATAACCTGCTCGAGGTCTATCTCGATGCGGTCTTTCATCCCCTTCTGAAGGAAGAGAGCTTTTTGCAAGAGGGGCATCGCTTTGAGTTTGCCGTGAAAGATGATCCGAAAAGCCCGCTTGAGGTGAAGGGGATTGTCTATAACGAGATGAAGGGAAGCGTTTCATCGGTGAGCTCCCACATTTGGCACAAGCTGATCGCCCATCTTGTTCCCGATCTGCCCTATGCTTATAACTCGGGGGGAGATCCCAAAGACATTTTGGAGCTTTCCTATCGTGAGCTCATTGAGTTTTATGATACCTATTATCATCCGAGCCGCTGTCTTTTTTTCTTCTACGGCAATTTGCCCTTGCAAAAGCATCTCGATTTTATCCTTGAGAGAGCGCTAAAGAATATCAGAGCTCTTCCTCCATTGCCCTCCATTGCTCTGCAAAAGCGCTTTGCCGCTCCGCGCTCTTTTGAACTGCCTTATCCTCTATCCGAATCAGAAGCTCTAGAGTCACAGTGCATCCATGTGTTTGGATGGCTCACAGCTGCTGTGATCGACCAAGCCGATGTGCTGGCGCTTGTTGTCCTCGATTCTGTTTTGATGGACACCGACGCCTCTATCTTGCGCAAGGCACTGCTTGCTAGTGAGCTCTGCGTGCAGGCCGATAGCTACATCGATACGGAGATGAGCGAGGTCCCCTTTGTGCTCTTTTGTAGAGGATGCAAGGAGGATAGTGGAGAGGCTTTAAAAAAAGTGCTCTTTGAGACGCTCGAAAAAGTCCATAAAGAGGGGATTGATTTTTCTCTTGTGGAGGCCTCCATCCACCAACTTGAATTGTCTCGCTTAGAAATCGGTGGGGATCGCTCTCCCTTTGGTCTGACCCTTTTCATGCGGGCAGCCTTAGGTAGCCAGCATGGGTGTGCCCCCGAAGAGGCCTTGATTGTCCACTCGCTCTTTTCCTCTTTGCTTGAAAAGGTCCGCGACCCCCATTTTTTTAAGGCTCTCATCGAGAAGTACTTCTTAAAAAATTCCCATTTTGTCTCCATCGCTTTTACCCCTGATCCAAAGTTCACCTCTAAAGAGGTAGAGGCTGAGGAAAAATATCTCTCTAAGATAAAGAAGTCGCTCACCGATCGCGATCTTGTAAAAATCTTAGAGCAGACAAAGACCTTGGAGGAGTACCAGAGACAGATCGAGGGACAGAAGATCGATTGTCTGCCGAAGGTCACCCTTGCAGATGTGCGCAAAGAGGCCAAAACCTTTCCGCTAAATGTCAGTACATCTGGAAAACTCGAGATCTACCACTGCCCTGTTTTTACCAATCAGATCGTCTATGCCGATCTTGTGTTTGATCTTCCTGAGATTGAAGAGGAGGAGCTCTTTGCGCTCCAGCTATTTGTCCTTTTCTTTGCAGAAGTTGGCTGTGGAAAACGCAATTACAAACAGAATCTAGAGGCGATTCATGCGCATACAGGGGGCATTGGCGCCTACTGCTCTTTGAATATCCAGGCATCAGATAGCCACCTGCTCCGTCCAAGTTTGCAGATCAGGGGAAAGGCATTAGGCCGCAAACTCTCTCCCTTTTTTGAGCTTTTTAAAGAAATGGCGACAGTTCCACGATTTGATGAAAAAAAGAGGCTTGGAGAGCTCATCCAGAAGCTTGCGAGCTCTTTGCAAAACCAGCTGACTAATTCCGCAATGCGTTACGCTTTGGGGCTTGCTTCAAGCTCCCTTTCTTCTCCCGGCTACATCCATGAGCTTTGGTATGGTCTGACCTTCTATCAGAAGGTCCAAAAGCTTAAAAAAGAGCTGACCAAAGAGCTTCCCCAACTGATGGAGACTTTTGAAAAGCTTAAGGGGAAACTCCTCTCGATGAAAGGGCCTCATCTAGTTTTAAGTTGTGATGGAGCCCTTTTTTCACAAATCGAGCAAAATCAGTATTTTGGATTAAATGAGCTCGCCTCTCTCTCCCAAACTCCCTGGAAAGGGGAGTGTACGGCTCGAGAAACTCCTTCTCAGGCACGAGCCATCTCTTCTCCCGTTGCCTTCAATGCCTACGGGTTAAAGACAGTTGGCTATGCGCACTCTGATGCGCCAGCTCTTTTGGTCTCTACCCTTCTTTTTGAAAACAAGATCCTCCATCACCGCATTCGCGAGAGGGGAGGAGCCTATGGAGCTGGAGCCTCCTACAATTTCATGCTCGGTCACTACAGCTTCCACAGCTACCGTGATCCGCATATTGCGGCGACCTTCCACACCTTCCAAAATGCCATTGATGAGATGGCAAGCGGCGATTTTAGCGAGACAGATCTCGAGGAGGCCAAACTCGGGATCATCCAGCAGATCGATCAGCCCACCTCTCCCGGCAGTCGCGGGATTGTTGCCTATACCTGGCTGCGTGAAGGAAAAACGCTTGCAATGCGCCAGCATTTTCGCGATCGGATCCTCTCTCTTTCTCTTTCTAAAGAGCTTTTGCAGCGCGCCTTGCAGCAGCACCTGCAGCCCTACAAAGACCAAGGGACGGCCGTTGTCTTTGCGGGGGAAGAGTTGATCGAAAAAGAAAAGCCGCTTTTGGCAGAGAGCGGAAAAGTCCTCCCCATTTTTCCGATTTAAATATTTTCTTTAATTTGGTATAGCGAGAATATGCGGGTTCTCGTTGCCTATACCCTTCTTTTTTCTATCCCTCTTTGCTCCGAAGAACCAGATGATGGGTTTGTGGCCGATTCTTCCCATGTCTTTTTAATGAGCCGCGGAGAGGCTGTTCCCCCTGAGAGTATACAGAGAGGACATCTTGAAGAAGAGCGAGTCGATGAGGCCGACCGCTATCTAGAGGGCTATATCCAAGCCCTTGTGGATATGCACTTCTACGAGCACCAGGTCGTGGTGTCGGTAAAAAGTGGGGCCGTTTACCTCTACAATTTGCCCCACAACGACATGCTCTCTAACTCGATCATCTCGTTTGTCCAGGATATCCCTGGTGTCTGCAGTGTGAAGGCAATGGATGGCCTGACCTGCGAGGAGATTGAGAAGAAAAAGCCCTATGCAGGAGAGCCCCGTGTCGATGGCATCTGGTTTCCGCAGTCGACGATTCTCTTTGCCCCTCTAGTAGCAAGCCCAAGAGAGGTGACCTACTCGGCGGCCTGGCGGGCAGGTGACCATGTGGTTGGCAAAAAAGCCGTTGCCGTTTCTCTCGGTGACGATTTTCCCATCTTTCGCTGGCGCAATGTGTTCCGCTGGTGCGGGGATCTGCAGATTGGGATTGACGCCTGTGTATGGGCCGTCTTCAATTTTCAGCATGTCCCTCATGTAGATGGGACCTACTGCGAGCTATTTAATTCCGACTATTTGCTTGGCTTTCCACTGACCTATGCCGTGGACCGCTGGTCCTTTAGACTTCGCCTCTACCACATCTCGAGCCACCTTGGCGACGAGTTCCTTTGCAACCGCCCCCATTTCATGCACAAAAGGGTCAATCCAAGCTTTGAGGCGCTCGATTTCTTCACCTCTTACCAGTTCTCAAAAAATCTGCGCGGTTATTTTGGGCCGGGGGTCATCCTCCACAGCGACCGCAGCTTCCCGATGAAAACCTTCTACGTGGAATATGGCGCGGAGCTGCGCGTCTTAGGCAAGAAGATCGACTACCATCGCCTCTATGGGACACCTTTTTTAGCCATCGATATTCAGAACTGGCAGGTGCGCGATTGGGATTTTGATATTACAGTCAAAGCGGGCTATGAGATCAGCAAGCTGGCCGGGATTGGCCGCAAGATGCGTGTCTATGCCGCCTACCACCATGGCTTTTCCGAAGAGGGGCAATTCTTCCTTGAGCGAACCCAGTATGGAGAATTCGGATTCTCGTGGGGATTCTAGGTCGTTTGTGATTTTGTTGTGCAATGGGGCTTTTTGGCTGAACATGATTAAAAATAATATTCAACCACAGAGAGCGCAGAGAACACAGAGATTAAAAAAATAAGACAGATACCGATGCCACACAGGTATCTGTAGAGCATCTGTTTTGTTTTTTTAATCTCTGTGTTCTCTGTGCTCTCTGTGGTTAAATATCTTATTCTTAGCAAGTTGCATTACGAAAAAACGTCACTTTTAAATAAATCAAAAATATGACAAAATGAGCCCACTAAATGGAGATTCTCTATGGTTCCTATTAATCATGAGTTTAAAATAAGTTTGTCTACACAAAACTCCCTTCCTGTTTCACACCTTAGAGGGAATAAAGCTGCTCTGAGTTACGCTCAAAATAGTAGCTCTTCATTAGACGCCTCTTCTGGCAATTGCCTATCTCGACTCCTTAAAAATTTCATGAGTCTAGTTTCCTCTTTCTGGCAATGGCTGACTGGATTTTGCTCTAGAAACAGTAGCTCAGATTCCTCGAGCGTATCTCAAGGTTCCGCAAATCCTCAAATAGACACCCGATTAGTCATTAATGATATTCAAGGAGAGTGTCTTAACTTCTTAGACAACGCAAACGGAACAATCGGTACCGTTTTAGATCGTTGGAAAAAAATGGACACACTTGTGAAGTTACTGTGGGACACATCAGTTACTAAGGTTCAATTCCTAAAACTAATAGAGAAACAGCGGAATCTTAAAGCAGAATATATGAATCTTTACAAACAATCAAATAGTAGTATAGAACAATGGACTGGCCTGCGCAGAAAAATACAAGAAGCGTCCAGTGATTTAGAACCTATTGTTCAAATGAAGCTGGATCATGAGACACTCTCGCAACTACCGAAGGCACCAAACTCTTAAATTTTTTCCGCCAAGATAAATCCATCCTTTGCAAAAACAAATCTAATAAAATAACAAAATCTTAATACGGCCTTTACGAAATTCCCACAATTGCGTAAAATCGGCCCCATGCATTTTCTGAAGCGACTTTTTCTCCTCTTTTTTCTCCTCACATCCTTAAGAGCACGCGCAGATGAGCTCTTTCCCTCCGACGAAGATCTGACCCTTTTTCACCATGTCAATGTACTCTCAGGCCATCTCAGCCTCTGCTTCCAAGACGGCGTGGTGCATGGGGCCAAGTCCCTGCCACTCTTCCGCAGCTACACAAGCGCAGGAGCCTTTGAGAGGTCTAGAGAGAGTTGGGATTTTTCAAGGTCAAATGACAAAATCGGAGATGTTCTGCTTCCGGGAGGTTGGGGCTTTTTTCCTCATACAACGCTCATTTGTAGTGGTATTAGTACCGATCCTGAATATGACAAGCACGCTTCTGCTCACTTAGCTTTACCCGGCGGACAATTTCTTAAGTATACATTTAGCCATCGAGAAGACAAATATAGGGTTTTTTTAAAGCCTAAAATAGAGGGGGGGCGTAGCTCAGGCAGCATCGGCGCGCGCAACAATCCTGCCAACCAGCTCCTTTTTGTAAATCTCAAGACGAGAGAAGCTAAGCTCTTTCTTCCAAATGGAGGAATCCGTTCTTACAAGGCGAGAGAGACGGGACCATTCATGCGCCTTGTGACAGAGCAGCTCCCCAGTGGCCACCGCATCGATTATAGCTATGAGAGAATACGCCACGAGTATGAGAAAAAGTACTATCTAAATGGGGTAGCCATTAAAAATCCTTCGGGGACCAAGACCTATGCTTCCATCGACTTTGATTTAAAAAGGATTCGCTCTCCTTTTCGATTTAGCGCCAAAACCTCCGACGGCAAAACATTCGATTATCAAGCAATGTGTCATAAAGAGCGCGATTATCTTTCCAAAATAAGCAGCAATAGCCGTCCCTCCAGCCATGTCGATTATGAGAATGAGTGCAAAGAGATTGGCGCACGCGTCAATGTCTGGACTCTCGATGGGAAAGTCCAATTTAAAGCTTCTTACTACAACGATGAGCCCTCTCCCAAAAAAAGGCTCTTTCATTCAGACAAAGTGAGCCTGCTCGAGATCCCTGCAGGTCCAGATGGGCAAATGGTTCCCTTTGCCCAATTTGAGTATTTCGAAGGAGAGACTAGAGTCCACAGCAACGGCTGCAAAACCATCTACCGCCATGACGGCAAGAAGCTCTTTTCTTTAGAAACGTATAAGGGAGAAGGAATACTCCACTCGATACTCAAGCTGATATGGGATTCAGAGGGCAATCTTGCAGCCAAGGTATCTCTAGATGGAGCAAGCACACCTCTATTTTCCAAAACCTTTACATACGATTCAGCTGGCAACGTACTTGAAGAGACTCTTTGGGGCAACCTCTCGGGAGCTGCTTTAGGCCCCTTCATTCTCGATTCCAGCGGCCGTTTGGAAGGAGCAGAGAGCTACACTCGGCGCTACACCTACTTTCCCAGTCACCTCGTTGCCTCAGAGGAAGAAGAGTCGGGCCTTTGTTTTAAGTACACCTACCTACCAGGCACTGATCTTCCTCTATCGAAACTCACCTACGATCATGATAAGATCTTTCAGCGCCAATTCTGTGTTTACAACCACGACAACCTCCTCATCGCCGAAATGACCGACGATGGCACTAGCCCCGATGCGAGTGACCTTACAGGGGTCTGCGAGCGCAATATCAAACGCTATGAACTAGATGATGGATCGGGCCTGGCTCATACAATCACAGAGTCCTACTGGGATCCTGTTTCGCAACGAGAAGTTCTACTAAAAAAAGTCAAACAGACCTACTCCGCAGAAAAGCGAGTGGTCTCTGAAGCGGTCTACGACAGAGCAGAGACCCACCGTTACACCATCCAGACCGAATACGACCAGCTTGGAAATATCACCTCCAAAACAACCCCTCTTGGAAACAAAAACCACTACCGTTTTGACAGGTTCAGCAACCTTATCCAGAGCAAAGAAGTCGGCTCAAATCACAAGTTCTATACCTACGACAGCATGGGGCGCGCCACCTCTTGCCAAGAAGTATGCGGTTATGAGAGGAAAAGCTCCTTCACCACCTACGATCTCATAGGGAAAGTCCTCAGCCAAACCGATCAAAAAGGCAATACTACAACCCAGCGCTATGACTGTTTGGGCCGCTGTCTGCAGACAACCTTTCCCTCTATCTCCATAGAGCAAGGCCCTTGCCAACCTCAGGCACACTTCACCTATGACACCATGGGAAACCTCGCCTCGACTACAGATCCTCAAGGCAGGACAACAAGTACCCAGTACAATACCCTACGCAAGCCGATAAAAATCACAACCCCAGACGGAACCGTCCTCACACACTTTTATAAGAAAAACGGCACTCTAGAAAAAACTCTCTACTGCGACGGAACTACTGCCTGCTACACCCACGATTTGCTCGGCAGAATGACCACAAAAAAAATTCTCTCCCTTGACGGCACTTTGCTCTACGAAGAATCGTGGAGCTACAACGCCTTCTCTTTGCTCAACCATATCGATGGCAAAGGGCTTAAGACAACCTTCACCTATGACGGCGCAGGGAGAAAAGTCTCCGAAAATGCGGACGGTAGAATCCAAACCTATACCTATGACGCCCTCGGATTCTTAGAATCTACGATCACAGAAGATACAGCCTTCACAGAGCTTCACGACATCGAAGGCCACGTCATCCTCCAGTGGGAAAAAGATGAGAGTGGGGAGCAAAACAAACGCAAATTTGTCTACGATTGCGAAAACCGCAAAAGGAAAATCATCAGCTTCACCTCTGCCGGTGAAGCAGTTGATTTTCTTATTTACGACACAGAAGGCAGAATCGGCATCCACACCGATCCCCTCGGAGCCCGTACCCGCTTTCGGTACGAAGATGTACAAAATCAACTGGGCCAAAAAGTCCTGCAAAAAACAGAACGGGACCCCATAGGCAATATAACCATTACAAGATATGACGCCCTTGGTCACCTTGTCCTCCTTGAAAAACAAAACCCCCAAAAGCAAACCATCTCTGGAGAAACCTATCTCTACGACCTCTCCGGCAACCGCATCAAACGAGAGACCACCATTTATAAAGAGACCGTCCCCCATCACACCTACACCTGTTCCTGGGAATATGACTCCATGGGTCGCGTCATTAAAGAAACAGAAGAAGACAAAACCACCCTCTCCACCTACGATCAGCGCGGGCGTCTCTCCCAGCGCATCTTTCCCAGCGGCCGCCGCCTCACTTACACTTACGACCCCCTTGACCGTCTCCTTGAGTGCAAAGGTTCGAATATCCATTACGCCTATCGCTACGACAAAGGCCCCTCTCCCACAGAAGCTACCGACCTCCTCACCGGCCTCACATGGTACCGCCGCTACAACGTCTTTGACGAGCTTCTCGAAGAAAAACATCCCCAAGGGTTTACCCTACACTGGCACTACGATACAGCAGGCAGATGCACCCACTTTCAGCTGCCCGACAGCTCCGCCATCCACTACACTCACGAAGGTCTCCACCTCCGCTCTGTCGGTCGCCTTTCTGCCGGACAGCAACTCCTCTACGAGCACCGCTACACCCACTTTGACCTAAATGGTCATGTTTCCCAAGAACAGCTCATCTTTGAACTCGGCACTCTCGCCACCTCCCATGACCTACTCGAGCGACCCTCCTCCCAAACCTCCCCCTGGCATACCGAAGCTCTTTCCTACGGCCCCTCAGGCCTTGTCATGGCCAAATCCAGCACCCTCTTCCCTGAAAAAAGCTACACCTACGATAGTCTTAACCAACTCCGCTCAGAAAGCGACCACACCTATTCCTTCGACTCCATCGGCAACCCCCAAGGCAGCGAAGTCAACCAGTACAACCAAATCCTCTCCACCCCCGAACTTTCTCTAGAATACGACCCTGACGGTAACCCTCTCAAGCGCACCACTTCCTCCGGCACCATCTTCTACCATTACGACGACCTCTCTCGCTTGCGTCTCATCGAATCACCCGAGCCCATCCACTTTCTCTACGACCCCTTCTCTCGCCTCTATGCCAAAGAAACTCAAGGCTGCACAACCTTTTACCTCTACGACAAAGAACAAGAAATCGGCACATGCACCCCCTTCGGTGCCACCCTAGAGCTCAAAGTCCTTGGTCTTGGCCTGAAAAAAGAATGCGGCTTTGCCATTGCTCTCGAACTCCAAGGCCAAATCTACGCTCCCCTCCAAGACCTCCACGGCCACATTGTCGCCCTATCAAACTCCCAAGGGCAACTCATCGAAACCTACAACCTGACCGCCTTTGGCAAAGAAAGCCACTCTCATCCAACCAGCCCCTGGCGCTTCTGTGGCAAACGCTCCGAGCAAGAGCTCATCTTCTTCGGCAAACGCTTCTATGATCCCACCCTCGGCCGCTGGCTCACTCCCGATCCCGCGGGCTTTGTCGACGGCCCCAACCTCTACGCCTATGTCCTCAATAGCCCCCTCAACCGCCTCGACCTCTTCGGTCTTTTCTCCCTCGAGTTTTCCTTTGGCGATGACGACCGGATAGATGTTCCCATTTCCGAAATCCGAAAAGCGATAATTACCCGTTCCATCATCGCCTGCAGAGGATGGATCCGCGGCGCTCAAGCCAACTTCTTCGTATCCTGCGGCCACTGGCACAAACTCCAATTTTCTCCAGACGAGTGCGAGCGAGGCTCTATCAATTTATTTAACCACCTTGCCGAACTTACCCCCCGCGAAGGGAGCCTAATCGGCCTTTTCACCTATCAAAATGGGATAGACACCAAACATAAAGAGTTTTATAATATAGGCAAATCATTAGTAGATAAAGTCCCAGAGGGGACGTTATCGATTGGGCTTCACAACCCAACGGAGGGCAAAATCCGAGACTGTCAAAGACTCTACCAAGAGCGCAACGGCGTAGAAACCGAAATAGTTGCCATCACTCGGCAATTCATGTGCGCCTTTTCCGAACACTTGCAAAAAGTCAACCCCGACGCCCGCTGGCTCGATGTGTCCCATAGTGAGAGTTCTCTCATTAAGGCAAGAGCCATTGAAGGGATGAATCCCGAACAAAAGCAGGCTATGAAGAAACAGCTGATGATTGCGACAATAGGGGCTGTTGAGCCTATTTCAGAAAAAATGGCTTTTCGTGTCGTGAATATGTATTCGGAAAAAGATTATGCAGCTCTTTGGTGTTCTAGGTCGTATCTTAATAATCCAGAGTACCCCATTCAGATATTACCTTGTACTTCTAGAAGAAGTGAAATGAATTTGTATTTTATAGATCATGGTTCATTAGGGATGACTTATCAGAAAGGGCTAAGCAATGATTTTGATGGAGTGAGAGAGAAACATGGTTTTTATAAGGCTATTCGTTAGTGCTTTTTTATTTATTCCCTTGTTGTTTGGCGATGCGATGAAAGAAGAGGATTATACGTTCTATCTGACGCAGATCGTTTGCCCTATTGCCAAAGAGGCCCAAGAAGAATTTGATCTTTTTTATATAGGAAGAGGTGGTGAATTAGCAGAAGGTGTAGGTGCTGTAGAAGTAAAATTTATCGCATATCGAAGAGGAAGCTTAGAAGAAGCTCGGAAGATACAAGTAACTCTCATGGAAAGGCTTATACGAGCTTTAAATACTCATGAAAAAATTCGACCTTTCTTAGCCGAATATCCTTTTCCTGTTCATAGGGTGAGTATTATGCTTGCCTACAGAAAAGGAGACGATTCCTGTTATGCTGATGGAAGTGTTGTCCTCTCTTTTCAAGCAAAAAATAACCTTTGTTACTTTTCTGAGGATCCCAAAACAGAACGTAGTGAAATTATAATCAGAGAGCCCTATGAAAAAGCCAAGCAAAAAGTAATTTTAGGTAAATGAAGCAGAAAATGGTTTTTATTCCCAGGACGCGAGAAAACTCAGGTTTTTTAGGGCCGAGATGAATCGCGCCAGCGCAGTTGACTTATGCACGGACCAAGCTTAACATAAAACGCATGCTTTTGAAAAAGGGATTCCGATTTCGCCTTAATCCAACAGAGGGCCAAAAGCAGCTGTTTGCTCAGTTTGCTGGAGCCTCGCGTTTTTTGTATAACCGAGGCCTTGAGCAGAGAAAAACCGCTTATGAAAAAGAGGGGAAAACCTTAAGCTATTTTGAGCAGAATAATGAGCTTGTGGTGCTCAAAAAGGAAGAGAAGACTACTTGGCTAAAAGAGGTTCATTCACAAGTTTTGCAGCAAGCTCTCAAGAATTTAGACAGAGGATTTCAGAATTTTTTTCAGAATGTCAAGGCGGGTAAAAAGCCTGGATTTCCACGATTTAAATGTAAAGGCATCAGAGACAGCTTTCGGTATCCTCAAGGG
>JABDDY010000012.1 GCA_013287365.1 Chlamydiota bacterium | reverse complement strand
TTGAGCGATGCAGGCGGGCTAAAATTTCGTGGCTGCCAACGCCGGCAGAAACCAATTTTTGGAGTAGTTTGTGTATAGGTTCATGCGTTTTTTATTATTTATTTTTGCCGTCTTTCATTTCAAATTGTCGGCTTTAACCCCTCCCCTTTTGCTTGATTTTGATTCACTTGTGCTTGGATCAAGAACGTGGGAGAAAACAGGACCTTTGTTCGATGATTTTTATTTCTATAAGGCTTTGTTTGAAAAAAATGGACTTCTTTTCATAGATCCTCCACACCAACAATGTAAAATCCCTAAAGTCCTTCACTTCATCTGGGTTGGGCCTAACCCTTATCCAGAAAAATCTGTTCAAAAAATGCTCTCCTGGAAAAAACATCATCAAGATTGGACGATTAAATTTTGGACCGATTCCATTCATCAACCCTGTCCAATAGAGGGAATAGAAAAACATCTAGTTTCGGAATTTGAATGGGATTATTTTGGCAAATTTTATAACAGAACAAGCAATTATGGAGAAAAGTCAGATCTTTTGCGCTATGAGATCCTTTGGAGAGAAGGGGGTCTTTATATAGATCACGATATTTTCTGTTTTCGGAGCTTTGAGGACTTTCATCGCACTTATGATTTTTTCTGTTTCCTTGATGCCCCTCATATCAATCCCGGTATCTGGCTCTTATTTTTTCCAAATAATGGACTCATCGGATCGATCCCAAGACACCCCATCCTCATTGAAACTATAGAAAATGTTCTAAAACGCTGGGACCAAGCAGAAAAAACCTTTCCTGGTCATGATCGAATCGCAGAGGGAAGCAGAGTTTTTTATCGGACTTTTCATAGTTTTATTCTTGGAGTTCGCAAGTGGATTGATCACCCAGACTATATTAATACGATTTTCCCGCCCGCATGCTGCTATAGCCGCATCCTTTTGAGATACGAACCTTCTATTCAATTTTGTGAACATAGTTTTGATTGTAGTTGGCTGAAAGACAACCCTTTACCGACAAGAAAAAATAAAGAGAAGCATTGATAATGCTTCTCTTTAAAAATTATTCTTTAGAAATCAAAACGGACTTTAATCGTTAACCCGCCCAAAATCAGATCAGAAACCGCCTCTTGAAAAGTGGCAGCATAAGCAGTGCCCAATAATGCTGGATTAGGGGGAGCCCCTTGCTCTCCAGAACTAAAATAAGTATTAGTGTATTTGTTTCGTCGGTTGAGATGGTACCAATATTGCTGCTCCCATGCTAGATCCATAGCTAGTTGATAACGCCCTTCGCAAAACTGTCTCTCGTAGCCAACCCCCAATTCTAAATCGACAATCGGTTGCATCCCCCAGCGATGACTGACTGCAGAAGCATGGTCAAAATCGAATAATCTAAAGGTTGGGATAATGAGAAAAACACCTGGGCTTCCGTTGACGAACTCAAAATAATTCTCAGTTTTTGATTTTTTAAATCTTCCTTCAAGAAGGCTTAAATTAAAGTCTCCAAACAGATTAAATCCACACCCTAAATACCAGCGTGATTCCAATCCAAGAAGAAGGCCAACACCCCAAAATTTGTTTTTAAATTTATCTTTAAAATTTCTGTCCACTCCTGCTAAAAAGATCTGATTAACAGAATCATCCACCGGAGAAAGGGAGAGAGTAGAAATTGTTGTAAAGCCAGTTTTAGTGATCACTCCTTCCAATCCTGCATAAGGACGCATAGAAAAACAAGGACTTAACCAAAATTTTCTTCCCAGCACCAGATTCATTTCCTGAAGGTGAAAGTTCCATTTTCCAGAAATTTCGGAAAAAAGATAGTTAGGTTCATTAAATGCATTGGAAGCTCCGCCTCCTGAGTCATTACCATTGTTAGCCGGCATCGAGGGATGAACCCAAGGATTAATCAAAAAGTTGTCTCCGGACAAAATGGGTAATCCTTGGTTTGTTGTTAACATCGAACCCTTTTTTTCATTGTGATACCAAGTCCAGCCCGCATAGAGATCCCAACCATCACAAGGGAGATTCCAGCCAAGACTAGCACGTACACCGGGCTGCCATTTCATTCCAAAACTCTTGTCTTTTTCAGGAGCTAGATAAAGAGTTGGCAAGACGATCGCACATCCGCCTACAGCTGCTGGGCTTACATCAGGACTTTGTGGAATAAATACTCCCTTTTCAGCAAAAACAAGATCATCTTCATGCGCATACCAATAGAGAAAATCCACTGATACGAAAATTCCATGATCATAAAATTGAGGAACATAACAGGTGCAGTAAGTGGGTTCTTTTGGAACAGGGGCACAACAAAATTCAGAGCCTTGGTCAGCAAATCCAATGGTTGACAATCCAAGTGTATAAACAATGAATGAATTACGCATAGAAGATCTTCTCCTTAGAAATCAAAACGGACTTTAATAGTTAACCCACCAAAAGTCAGATCAGAAACCGCTTCTTGAAAGGTGGCAGCATAAGCAATGCCCAGTAATGCTGGACTAGGTGGAGATCCTTGCTCTCCAGGACTAAAATAAGTATTAGTGTATTTGTTTCGTCGGTTGAGGTGGTGCCAATATTGCTGCTCCCATGCTAGATCCATAGCGAGTTGATAACGCCCTTCGCAAAACTGTTTCTCGTAGCCAACCCCTAATTCTAAATCAATGATCGGTTGCATTCCCCAGCGATGACTGACCGCAGAAGCATGGTCAAAATCAAATAATCTAAAGGATGGGGTAATTAGAGGATCGCCCGGACTTTCGCTGACTAATTCGAAATAATTTTCAGCTTTTGATTTTTTAAATTTTCCTTCAAGAAGGCTGAGATTAAAGTCTCCAAACAGATTAAATCCACCCCCTAAATACCAGTGTGATTCCATTCCAAGAAGAAGGCCAATACCCCAAAATTTGTTTTTAAATTTATCTTTAAAACCTCTATCCACTCCTGCCAAAAAGATCCGATTAACGGGATCATTCACCGGAGCAAGAGAGAGTGTTGAAATCGTTGTAAAGCCAGTTTTAGTGAGCGCTCCTTCCAATCCTGCATAAGGACGCAGAGTAAAACAGGGACTTAACCAAAACTTTCTTCCCAACACCAGATTCATTTCCTGAAGATGAAAGTTCCATTTTCCAGAAATTTTGGAAAAAAGATAGTTAGGTTCATTGAATGGATTGGAACCCCCGCCCCCTGGACCGCTTAGCATTAGGCTAATGAAGTTCCCATTGTTAGCTGGCATCGAGGGGTGAATCCAAGGATTAATCAAAAAATTGTCTCCGGACAAAAGGGGCAATCCCTGATGTGTGGTTAACATTGAACTCTGTTTTTCATTGTGATACCACGTCCAGCTCGCATAGAGATCCCAGCCATCACAAGGAAGATTTCGACCAACACTAGCACGTACACCAGGCTGCCATTTCATTCCAAAACTCTTGTCTTTTTCAGGAGCTAGATAAAGAGTTGGCAAGACGATCGCACATCCGCCCACACCCTCTGGACTGATATCTGGACTTTGTGGAGTAAATACTTGCTTCTCAGCAAAAACAAGATCATCTTCATGCGCATACCAATAGAGAAAGTCTACTGATACAAAAATTCCCCAGTCGCACTGGAGGTCATAAAATTGAGGAGTGTTACAGGTCCAGCAAATCGATTCTTTTGGAATAGAGGGACAGCAAAGTTCATAACCTTGGTCAGCAAATCCAATGCTCGATAATCCAAGTGTATAAACAATGAATAAGTTGCGCATGAAAACAGCCACTTTCCTACTCCTCTTCGCGTTTATGAACCTATCCGCAAATGGGCTTTGTTGCGTAATTCACTTTTCGATTTAACACTCTTAAAACGAAACATTTAACCACAGAGCTCGCAGAGAACACAGAGATTAAAAAACAAGAGAAATACTCTATAAGCATCTGTGGAGTATCCGTCTTAATTTTTTAATCTCTGTGGTTAAACATCTTATTTTTAACAAGTTGCATGCTAAAAAACCAATTTTTGAGGTAGTTTGTGTATAGAGTCCAGTGTAACTCTTAAATTATTGACACGAAAGGTTTTTTTTCCAAAAATTACCTGTTTGGAAATTTTATGTGTAAAGCATCGCTGATCTTCCAAAGCTCAGCAGGCTTTGTTTGGGATGGCTGTTTCAATCGTAGCCTCTTCACATTTAAGCTCGGATATGAATTTCAGCTCTGGACGCAGCAGCTCCAATTTTTCCAACATTTTTCCGGCATCTTAAACAATGCCCTTATTCTCCAAGGAGCTACTGCTCGGGTTCTTGTAGAGTTCTGAGATGAGTCTGAACCACCGCGTATAAGTTCTTTTCGCTTAATCCCTCGATTTTAAGCCGTTTGATCCGAGAGGTGTGCCCACTGACCATTTCGATTTGCGATTTTGCAATGCCCAGCAAGTCTGCAAGAAACGCCACGAGCGCTTCATTCACGCGTCCCTTTTCTGGCACGCCTTTGATACGTAAGCAGAGAAGACCCTCTTTCCATCCCACGACCTGGTTTTTTGAGGCGTTAGGGGTGATTTTCAGTGTGAGAAAGATTGGCAATTGCATCTCCCTGGTTTTCGTCCATCTCAAGGGTGAAGGGATCAATGACAACATGTTTGATCTGTGTGCGATTGAAGGTATAGGTGATATGGACAAGCTGATCTTTGGTCTGAATGATGCTTGGGTAAGAAAATTCACCGGGAACATCTTCCAGAGTAAGAAGAGGGCGAAAGTTAAGCCCTCCGTTATCTGACAGGGCAAGGTTGAGAGGGGTTCGCTCTTTGGATGAATGGTTATACACGAGGAGAATTTGCCCACTCTGCAAGCGCACGGCATCGATGGCGGAATTGGGATTGGGAAGCTTAGTCTCCACTGCTTCTGACCAGGTTATTCCTCCATCCTCTGAGGTGGCTGTGCAGATGTGTCCTGTGCGATAGGAGCGGGCTAAAAGACGCAAAGTGCCCTCTGGAGTATAAAATAGCGTGGGCTGAATGATCCCAAAGAGATTGTCTTTTAAGTTGATCGGATCGCTTTTGGTCCATGTCTTGCCTTGATCCTTTGAGATGTCCATCCAGCAGCCCCATCTGCGCCAAGACTCCACCGATGAGCCGCAGAGAAGCGTTCCATTCTCTAGTAGAAGAGGTTTATTTTTTGTAGGACCAATTACCCCCGCGGGTAGATTTTCTACAGTCGTCCAGCTTTTGCCTTCATCATAGGATCGAATGAGGGCGCCCGACCAAGAAGAGGGATGGAGGCCCACTTTGTAAAAAAGGAGAATTTCTCCTGAAGGGGTGGTAAACAGCACCGGATTCCAGCAGGGCGCGCCCGATTCTTTGGTAATGAGGCGAGGAGCGGACCATCCTTTCGAGGAGCGGGCAGAGAGCCAAATGGCCACATCTTTTGCCCCCTCTTCGCTGCCTGCAAAATAGGCGCATAAAAGGGTTCCCGACGCTGTTTGTGTGATTGTAGAAGCATGGCAGGAGGCAAAGGGGGGATTTTCAAAGACAAACTCCTCGACCATTTCTGCCGAGAGAGTGGAAAAAAGGCAGCAGAGGAAAAGGATGCATGTATACAAGCGGAAGCTACGGGGATTGCTTACCAGAGTTTTGGACATAGAGGGCCTTTGTTTTGAACTGGACTTTAGCCATTTGAAGACGATGATTTCTCTCTCAGGGGGCCAAGTTTTTTAACCATTTTCAAAAGGGAGGCTTGGAAAAGCCACCTTTTGAAAATGGTTAAAAAAATCGGCTTGTCTGAGAGAGAAAGGGCGTCCGACAAATGGCTAAAGTCCAGTTGAACAGAAGGGTATCGCATGGCGCAATATTGCGCTATGCGGTGGATTTGCATATTGTGATTAAAATTGAATAAATTGTATCCAATAAGATACAACTTGGGCAGATGACAAAAAGTAGAAAATACCAAGATTGGCTGATTGAGAGACTCAAGGATCACGAAGAGGCAGTAGCGTATCTCAATGCTGCTCTTGAGGAAAGTCTTAAAGGCGATGAAGAGTCTCAACATCTCTTTCTGATGGCTCTTCGAAATGTTGCTAGAGCGCAAGGTGGTCTTGGTAAATTAGCAAAAAAAGCACACCTAGGGAGAGAAAGTTTATACAAAACACTTTCTGAAACAGGGAATCCTAAATGGTGTACGCTTCTTTCTTTGATTAATTCTCTTGGGCTTAATTTGAGATTCTCTTGAGACTGAGGTTAACCAACTTGCCCATTATATTGCGGGCAATTTAAGGCAATCTTGTTTGTTTAGAAGGCACTATATTAGAGAAAAAATATGAGCAGTGATATTCCTCCTGTAGGGAAAGTGCCTTTTCCTGTTTCAGGTGAAAGATTTGAAAAGACAGACATTCAGCAGGTGCTAGACCACTATTATGGAAATGCTCCCGACCAAAGCTGCGCAGGGTGTAATTTAAGCATATTGCAAATAGGGAAAAGCCCTCTACAGGAGCCTCAGAACAAGAAAGCAGGAATGATAGAGCCCGACGCTGCCCAGCATTGGGGGTCTGTATCCAAACAATTCACCGCAGCCTGCGTGATCAAACTCGTCGAAAAGGGGAAATTATCACTTAGTGATGACATTCGAGACCCTAAGTTCAAGCTTCAACTGCCCGAGCTGCTATTTGCTGGCACGGCTCAAAAAGTGACAGTTGATCATCTCTTGCAGATGCGAAGTGGTTTGCCCGAGATGACAACCCTTTCTGCGCTCGGAGGACAGGACGACCTTTCAAACAGCATGGAAGAGAAACTAGAGCTGTTACGCAAGTATCCCTTTCTGGAGAGCAAGCCAGGTTCTACTAAGCAGTATCGGAACACCAATTATTACCTTCTAGCGGAAATCGTTCACGCCCTCGATGAGAAAGGACGATCCTTTCCCGATTTTGTCCGAGAAGAGATCTTTGCTGCTCACGGTATGCAGAGCAGGTCTTCTGCCGATCCTTCCTGCCCAAGGTCGATTCAAGGATATGACCCAGAGTTTCATCCGATTCCTCTGCAGTATAGCACCTGGGGAGCCAGTGGTGTTGTGGGCAGACCAAGCGATATGGCAAAATGGAATGCGGCTTTAGACAAAGGCAGATATAGCGCCCTTGTGGAGAGCGTGCGCCAGCCTCTTGCTAGTGGAGAGACTCATTATGCCAGGGGGTTGAATGTAGGAAGATTAGGAGATTATACCGTCATTCGCCATGCGGGATCGATACGGGGATTTGCCACACAGTTTATGCGTTTTGAGCATCCTGATCCAAATCGCAATTTCGCTTTTTTTCTCGCTACTAACATCGATGACATTGAAAGAAGCGAGGAGGCGGCTTTTGAGATTGCGAACATTTTAGCAGGAGAAGACCTTCATATGGAAATAGAGAGGGAACCACCTCCTCCTAAGCCTGTTGTCGTGTCAGAGCATGAACTAAAACCTTATGTGGGGATCTATGAGAATAAAGCACTTGGGTTGGGTTACCAGGTTCTTGCTCGAGAAGATAAAGAGAAGAGAACCTGGGTGTTGCAACTGCAGCTAAATCAAGCGGGGAAAGAATCCAAAGAAATTGCCTCCTTTGTTCCAACAAGAGACAAAGCAGAAGATCCGGTGGTATTTCGTGGGCCTATTGGAGACTGGTTAGAGTTCAATGAAAAGCGTGAACTTGTCTTGAAAGGGGCAAAAGTGGCTCCGTTTATTTTGAACCGATCCTAAAGCGTAAGAAAATTATTTATTTAGCAAAATAAAGATTGGCTATTAATAGACTAATCCTTTAAAATGTCCTTCTAGTAATAACCAAGTGGGAGCGAAAATGTCTATACCCAGAACGGGCTTTAATCCACAAGTCTCGCAGAGTGAGACCCCTTCATTCCAGAAAGCAGGTCCTGTATCTGCAAGCTATACCCAGCAGTCTGATTCAATTTCTATTTCTATTGCCAGCTCTTCTTCGAGCCAAAACTGCTTTTCGAATATGATCGAAACGATCACAGGAGCCCTCGTCTCTTTCTGGACATGGCTTAAAAGTTTTTTCTGCAGTTTGGACTCTTCTCCTTCTCTCACCGTTGAAGAACAATTAGATCGCCTATTTGCCTCTAAGACTAAAACGCAGAAGCTATTTACAATTGATGGAAGTAAGGTCGGGATTGGATTCAATCCTCATGGAGAGTCTTTAAAGGCTGGAGGCTTGACCGTCCAAGATGGTGTGGTTTTAGTATCCGATCGAGCAATTCCTGAGCAAGTTGAGCAGCGCATTAATGTCAAAATTCCTTCCCCATATACCTATTCTGTCATATCCATGAAAAGCCTGAATGGCCAGCCGCTTTTTCAGGCTCTAGGATTTGAATAATTAAGGAAGCTTGCAAAAAATCGCCTGTTTTTTTAGCTGTAAGATGTGATCTCGACTTTATCCATTTTTTGCCGGCATCTCCTCGGAGAGCACCCGCGATTTCATTGTTTTTTTTCTCATTCATAGGCTCCTCCAGCTATGAATTCGAAAAAAAACAATAAACTTGCGGGCGCCTCTCGAGGGTCTGCTCGTCAAAAAATGGACAAAGTCGAGATGATTCGCAAGCTTGCCTCCGGGCAATATCGCCTTTATTCGCGCAGCAAAAACCCCAAGACGGGAAAGCGCAGGAACTTGGGCACTTTCTCTACACGTGTCGCAGCTGTGCAGCACGAGAGGGAGATCCAGTTTTTCAAGAGACGAAAGTAGTTTTAGACTGGACTTTAGCCATTTGTCTGAGAGAGAAATCATCGCCCTCAAATGGCTAAAGTCCAGTCAGACACAGTCGAGGATTCTCTTCAGCCGTTTGATGGCGTGAGCTGTGCAGGCAAAGATGAATCCCCAAAGAGCGAGTAGACTGACCCAGTAGGGGAGATAGCCCGCTTGTCCAAGGCAGGCTGCTCGCATTCCCTCGATGACGTAGACGAGGGGATTGATGAGCAGGACAGAGCCAATGATTGGGCTCAGGTCATAGGCCGTTTCCCAAGAGAAAAAGTAGGTGCCAAACATCCAGAGAGGCACAATATAGCGTAGCCAGAGGGTGTTCAGGCTCGAGATGCCTGGGATCACGCTGCTGAGCCAAAGAGCAAAAGAGCCAAAGAAGAGGCTGCCGGTCAGGAAGATGGCAACGAGCCGTATGTAAGAGATCGCGGCCAAATCAAAATGGGTCCAGAGAAGGAGTTTGCCGATGGGGAAAAGAATAGCGGCAAGTGCCATCGAGCTAATGGCCCAGAAAACCCCCATGTAAATGAAGACAAGCTCTGAGCGAATCGGCATGATGAGCAGCTGAGAAATGGCCCGGTCCCCTTCGAGGTCATTTAAGAATAGCCCCACTTTTCCGACAATTTCGATCAGGCCAAAGCTGCCAATGGCGGCAACAAGGAGAAAAGGCCCATAACTGGCAGAGAGTCCCTGTCCTTGCATGAAGTAGCCGAAAATGAGCACGTTGTTGGTAAAGATGATCACGGTATCGATGAACTTGCTGAAGTATTCTCTTCTGAAGATGGTCAGGTCTCGGCGCAAAAGCTGTAAGAAAACTTTGTTCATATTCTTGGGTTCTCTACGGAATTAAAAATTTCAGCTTGGGGATCATCGACAAATTTGAGGAAGACCTCTTCTAAGCTATTTTTCTTATGGTGCTTCTTGAGGTTATGAGGAGTATCGATAGTACGGATGAGGCCGTCGTGGATCAGACAGACGCGGTCAGAGAGGATTTCCGCTTCATCGAGGTAATGGGTGGTTAAGATGACCGAAACAGAGTTGGATCGAATGGTTTTGATCACCTCCCAGATTTGCCGACGGATGTGAGGATCGAGGCCGACGGTTGGCTCATCGAGGATGAGAAACTCAGGCTTATGCATCAGAGCGCGCGCGATCAAAAAACGCTGGCGATAGCCTCCCGAGAGTTCTTCTAGCCCGCTTTTTGCATACTTTTTAAGATCAAAATGGGTGAGCATCTCCTCTTTACGTTCAAAGGCTTGCGCAGGGCTAAGACCGTAGCAGCGTGCGGCAAAGAGCAGATTCTCTTCGATGCTGAGCCGCTTTTCAATATTGGGCTTTTGGGGACACATCCCAACGATTTTCCGGTAGTCCAGTAGCTGGCTATAGATCGAGCGGCCTTTCCACAAAACATCGCCAGAGGTTGGTGGATGCATCGTGGCTAGGATGGAGGAGAGAGTTGTTTTCCCAGCTCCATTGACCCCGAGTAGCCCAAAGATTTCTCCCTTGTACAACTCAAAGGTTGCTTCGCGCAGAGCCTCCCTTAAAGGGCGGCCTTTTCTGTCGCGGTAGGTTTTTGATACTTTACTTACTTGTAAAAGGGTGGTCATAGACGGGTAGAGCCTATTTTGACTTTATCTGGCGGGTAGGATTAAAATTTCGGGGGATCACTCCATTATCGTTTACGATCATTTTCCATTCAACTGGATTTTAGCCATTTGAGGACGATGAAAGGGCGTCCGATAAATGGCTAAAGTCCAGTTCAAGCGAATCCTTTTAGAAGAGGCTGTCTTGTGAAAAAATCTATTCTGAAATTTCTTGGGTATCTATGTGGACTCATTTTCCTTTGCTCAACGCCCCTGCATGCGATTGTTCCCCCTAAAACGATCCAGGAAATGGGCAGAGAGCAGCTGCTTTTTCTCCTCTCTGGAGAATGGGTATCGCGAGCGCTCTATGTGGCAACCAGGCTGGAGGTGGCCGATCATCTCTGCCAAGGCCCTAAATCCCTAGAGGAGCTAGCTAGAGTAACGCAGTCTCATCCAGAGTCCCTCTGCAGGCTCTTGCGGATGCTCGCGGAATTTCAAGTATTTCAAGAGGTAGCCCCTTGTGTCTTTGCCAATACTGAGATGAGCTCTTTGCTCGCCAAGTCTCATCCAGAGACTCTCCATTGTCTTTCTCTATTTTACGGCGAAGATATGCACAAAGCATGGGAGGAGTTATTTGGCTCTGTGCAAACAGGAAAGCCCGCTTTTGATCTTATCTTTAAAGAGTCCGTGTTTAACTACTTTAAGGCAAATCCTGTGAGGGCACAGCTGTTTCAACAGGCGATGAAGGAAAAGTCGATGGCAGTCATTCACTCTGCCCTGTCTTCCTATGATTTTGGCGCTGCTGGACAGCTCTTTGACATTGGAGGGGGCTATGGTCAATTCATGGAAGCGCTCATCCAAAAATATCCGAGCCTGCAAGGCACTCTTTTAGAGC
The DNA here is from genome assembly GCA_013287365.1 of Chlamydiota bacterium. Classification (GTDB taxonomy): domain Bacteria; phylum Chlamydiota; class Chlamydiia; order Chlamydiales; family Rhabdochlamydiaceae; genus JABDDY01. The sequence goes on along the minus strand of JABDDY010000012.1, from coordinate 14,272 downwards.
TGCCAGAAGTTGTTCAAACCATTCGCAAGAGTCGCCCGGATCTGGAAAAGAGGTGCACTTTGATCCCAGGTGATTTTTTCGAGTCTATTCCTAAAAGAGGGAAGCTTTACCTCCTAAAATCGGTGCTTCACGATTGGGACGACGAAAAGTGTTTAAAGATTCTCAGAAATTGCCATGGCGCCATGGAAGGAGGTAGCAAACTGCTCATCCTAGAGGTTGTGCTTACACCTACAGGGCACTCTTCCTATGCAAGTTGCATGGATCTTTTGATGATGGCAGTTACTGGGGGCAAAGAGAGAAGCTTGGAGGCTTTTCAGCAGATGCTCGAGAGCTCTGGCTTTGTTTTAGAGCATATCTACCCTACATCGACAGAATTTTCTATTTTAGAAGCGAGAAAAAAATGATCTACATTTTTTGGACCTGCCGCGACAAAGCGGAAGCAAAAAGAATCATTCAAGGACTGCTAGAGCGGCATCTCATTGCCTGCGGCTCTATTTTTCCTGAAGTGGAGTCACTCTACCGCTGGGAAGGGAAAATCGAGGAGGGGAAAGAGGTAAAAGTGATGCTCAAAACGGTTGCGAGTCACTTCGAGAAGATCCGATCGGTGATCCAAGAAGAGTGCAGCTATAAGGTGCCAGAAATTGCGCAGGTCGATGTCGCTTTGGCAAGTCCCGCCTATTTGTCCTGGGTGATGAGCGAAACAAAGTCCTAATACCAATTATCGGAAATAAATTAGAATTTGAGCGCGTGAAAGCGCCGCGATTCGACGCAGCTGAAATTCGAAGTTATTTTCGATAATTGGTATAAGATGATTGGAAAACTCAGAAACCCTAAGATCTTCCCGCAAGGCCCTGGTGGCATTTTGAGCTAGCAGACTGGTACTATGAACCTATCCGCAAATTGGAAGGTGCTGATTTTTGAAGGATTTTTTTGTCATTTTTAAAGCCGCTTCGCAGGACATACTTAGATAAGTAGACCAAGAAGCGGCTTTAAAAATAACGAAAAAAGACTCGAAAAGGAGCCCCTTCCAATTTGCGGATAGGTTCTTGGACATCGATTATCCGCAATTTAAAAAATAGCCTTCTTTTTCTCTGTGGGCTCTGCGAGCTCTGTGGTGAAAATAAAAACTCACAACCACAGAGATCACAGAGTCCACAGAGAAAAAGACTTGCACACCTTATGAAATATCAAAATCACTATCACAAAGATGGCAAAAAAAGCATTAGAACTCAATAGTTTACAACACCCCCTGGTCAAAAAACTTGTCCTTTTACGCGAAAATAAAGCCACGCGCGTAGCTGAAAATCTCGTCCTCATCTCCGGCACCAAACTCATCGAGGAACTCGCCCTCGAAATGCCCCTTGAGGCTCTGCTGCTTCCCAAAGAAAAAGAGCCTCCCAAGAACTGGAAAATCAAAACCCTCTACTGGGTCACAGAATCTATTTTTAAAAAAATCACAGGTCTCCCCCACCCCGAGCCTATTGCGGCGCTCCTGCCTCTGCCGAGTCAAAAAGAGCTGACCCATAAACAGTGGATTGTCGCACTCGATGGGGTGAGTGATCCGGGAAATCTGGGAACCCTGCTGCGCACCGCGCTTGGGCTCGGGTGGGAAGGGGCCTTTCTGCTCCCTGGATGTTCCGATCCTTTCAATGAAAGGGCCATTCGCGCTGCCAAGGGAGCGACCTTCAAGCTCGATCTTTGCGAAGGCTCTCATGAAAGCCTTCTAGAGCTTGCTAAAGTAAAAAAACTCCCTCTTTGGGCCGCCGATCTCCATGGCAGACCCCTTTCAGAGGTAAAAACCCCAAAAGGCTCTATTCTCGTCCTGGGAAGCGAGGCAGCCGGCATAAATAAAAATCTTAAAAGCCATTGCCAGATGCTGACCATTCCTCTTTCTGGTAGAATGGAGTCACTAAACGTTGCCTCTGCAGGAGCTATCGCCCTTTACAAGTTAAAATCATGCCCGATGACCCCCTAGATTGGGAAGAAAAGACCCATGCTCGTGACCCTAAGCAGTTCCGCAAAGAGCGCAAAAGACTCTCGCAAAAAGACCGCTCTAAGTACAAAAAAACCGATCTAAATAAACCCAAAAAACAGGTGGAGCTTCCCTCTGATCTCCTGAAGGGCCGCGTGCTAACCATTAATGTAGACGGCATTTGGGTAGATAGCGAGGGTGTTCTCTATCTCTGCACACTGAAAGGAGGTTTGAAGCAGCAGCAGATGCGCGTGAAAAACCTGATTACAGTGGGAGACTTTGTAAAGTTCCAGAGAGATGGGCAGCAGGGAAGGATTATGCTTGTCGAGAAGCGCCGCTCGATCTTGGCGCGCGCAGAGCACTTAAGTGGCCACAAGCAGCAGCTCATCGCCGTCAACATCGATCAGGTGCTGATCACAGCATCTCTGCTCTTTCCCTCGCTCAAACCAACCCTCATCGACCGCTACATCATTGCCGCCAGAAAAGGGAACATGGAGCCGATTCTTATCATCAACAAAATCGACCTACTCAGCTCTCCTCCTGAGGGGGTCTCCATTCAAAAAGAAGCGACCCTTTTTGAAGAGATTGTCCCTCTCTACAGATCGCTTGGAATTGCCGTTTTCCCCGTGAGTGTGGAGACAGGCGAGGGACTAGACAAGCTCAAAGCGGCGATGGCTGGCAAGTCATCGGTATTTTCCGGGCAATCCGGGGCAGGGAAAAGTTCTCTCATCAATGCTCTTATAGGCTCTGACCTGCGCGTCGGAGCGATCATCGAAAAAACACGCAAAGGCTCGCACACAACGACCTCTACGCTCCTCCTTCCCTTAAAAGATGGGGGGTTTTGCATTGACACCCCCGGCATCCGCAGCTTTGGGCTTTGGGAGATCGATCGCGAAGAGATCCAGCACTATTTCCCCGAGATCATTGCTCATGCAAGGCGCTGCAAATTCAATAGCTGCTCCCACACAAACGAACCAGACTGCGCTGTGAAGCAGGCACTAGAAAAGGGGGAGATTTCTCTCTTGCGTTTTGACTCTTATTGCGATTTAATTAGTGGGGATTAACTGAGAAGGACACAATGCCATCTATTGCCTCTATTGAAGCCCTCGAGATCTTGGATTCGCGCGGCAACCCGACCCTCCAGGTAACAGTGACCACAAGTAACGGCGCCCGTGGCACAGCCTCTGTCCCTTCAGGCGCTTCGACAGGAGAAAATGAGGCGGTAGAACTGCGCGACAAAGACAAGAGTCGCTACTTTGGCAAAGGGGTGAAAAAAGCGGTCGCCAACGTCATGGGACCTCTTAAGGCGCTGCTTGTCGGAAAAAATGTCTTTGATCAGATCCAGATCGACCAGGCGATGATTGAGGCAGATGCCACAGCCAATAAATCGAAATTTGGCGCCAATGCCATCTTAGGGATCTCTCTTGCCGCTGCCAAAGCCGCTGCCAAAGAGCTCAAGATGCCTCTTTACCGCTATATCGGGGGACTCCATGCCCACGTCCTGCCCTGTCCTCTCATGAATATTCTCAATGGCGGCGCCCACGCAGATAACTTGCTCGACTTTCAAGAGTTTATGGTCAGACCCATCGGGGCACCCACCTTTAGCGAGGCGGTCCGCTGGGGAGCCGAGATCTTTCATGTCCTCAAGGCCATTTTGCGCGAAGAGGGAAACATCACCTCTGTAGGAGATGAGGGCGGATTTGCTCCTCAGCTCTCCTCGAATGAAGCGGCCTTAAACCTGATTGTGCGCGCTATTGAAAAAGCGGGGTTTAAACCCAAGCAACAGGTGACGATCGCCCTCGACTGCGCCGCTTCAGAATTCTATGACAAGAGCGAAAATAAATACCTGGAAATGAAAAAAAAGAAAGCGGGCCAACCCTCGATGAGCCGCTCTGCTGAAGAGCAGATCAGCTATCTCACAGCGCTTTGCGATCAATTCCCCATCGACTCGATTGAAGATGCGCTCGACCAAAATGACTGGGCAGGCTGGAAGCTTCTCACCGAAAGGCTCGGCAAGCGCATTCAACTTGTCGGCGACGATATCTTTGTCACCAACATCAAGTTCCTCAAAAAGGGGATCGAGCAAAAAGTGGCAAACGCCATCCTGATCAAGGTCAACCAGATCGGGACCCTCACTGAAACCCTCGATGCTATTGAGCTAGCCAAGCAAAACGGATATGCCACCATCATCTCCCACCGCTCGGGAGAAACCGAGGACACCACCATTGCCGATATTGCAGTGGCCACAAACTCTGGCCAGATCAAAACCGGCTCGCTCTCCCGCTCCGACCGCATCGCCAAGTACAATCGCCTGCTCGATATCGAAGACAAGCTCGGCTCCTCTGCGATTTACTACAAGAGGAAGTAACCCACTAAATATCAGATACATACACCTGTTTGTGTAATTTCAAGATTTCATCTTGAATTTGCACGCCCCCCCCTTTCGTATAATCAGGTATATGAAGTATCTACACCGCAAACTCGAAAAACCCCTGAAAGAAGCGCTCGAACAGTTCCCCGTGGTTCTGGTTACAGGACCGCGTCAAGCTGGAAAATCTACGCTCTTACAGCACTGCTTGCCAGGCTATACTTACGTCACTCTCGACGATATCCTCATCCGTAATCTAGCCGAATCAGATCCCGCTCTGTTTATGAAGACTTATGAGCCACCCCTCATTCTAGACGAGATCCAATATGCTCCCTCTTTATTGTCTTATATTAAAATGGAGGTTGACGCCAGTCGCAGAAAATATGGCAGATATGTGCTTACAGGCTCGCAGATTTTTTCCTTAATGAGAGGGGTCTCTGAATCTCTAGCCGGGCGCATTGCCATTTTCCAGCTCTATCCTTTGAGCTGGAGAGAAATTTCGGGCGTAGATGTTTACAAAGAGCGCGAGGTTGCAGAGCAAATGCTCAAAGGGTTTTACCCTGAGTTTCAAGTAGAGCCTAAGCTAAACCCAAAATTTTGGCACAGCGCTTATCTTTCCACCTACCTAGAGCGCGATCTCCGGACAATGCGCAATATCCAGGATTTGGGGCAATTTCAGCGGTATCTCATTTTGCTCGCTTCTCGAGCTGGGCAACTGTTCAATCTACAGGAGATTGGCAAAGAGTGTGGCATTTCTCAGACCACTGCAAAAGATTGGCTCATGCTGCTGCAAGCAACCTCTATTGTTTACCTATTGGAGCCCTATACTCGGAATTCGACCAAGCGGATAGTCAAATCTCCTAAATTGTTTTTCGTCGATACGGGACTGCTTTGCTACCTTCTGCGCATTGAAAGTACTGAGCAGCTGATCTACTCTCCCTTTGCGGGCCATGTTTTTGAAAATATGGTGGTGATGGAGAAGATCAAACAATTTGCCGAGAAAGGAGAGCGTGCTCCCTGTTATTTTTACCGGACGATCAGAGGGCAAGAGGTGGATCTGCTCATTGATCATGGCGACCATTTTGACGCTTATGAGATTAAATTTTCCTCTACGCCAAGTGCCGATATGACACAATCTTTAGTCGATTTTAAAAGTCAGCATCTAGTTAAAAAGTGCGCTCTACTCAATCTTCGTAAGGAAAAGCATCCCTTTTCAAACGGAATTGTGGCCGAGCATTGGAGCTCTGTGCATGGCTAATTTACTTAAACAATAGAGGAGTCAAAGTCGCCTCTTCTTGCAAGCCCATCAGCGTCACATGCGCCTCAATCACCTGCAGGGGCTTGTCTATTTTGACTTCGTAGCCTCTTGAAAAGAAGGTGCCGATCTGAGGAACGAGGTCTCCTAGAGTTAAGTAAAGAATGTGAGGAGGCTTCTCTTTCTGCTCTTTCCACCGTTTTGCCACAGTAGGAGAAAGACCGGGCGCATTGAAGATGCTCGAAAGGCTTGTCTGAGAAACGAGCTCTGGCATTTCGATGAGGCAGTGCAAGACAAATGCCCCTCCTAAGCTAAAGCCAACAAGCCGCGCAGGGGTCCCGGCCTCTTTCTTCTCTTCTAGCCAGGTTTGAATCTGCGGCCGAGCCTTCTGAAAAGTGCGAAAGCCGGGCCCTGCCACATCGAGATCACTCAGGACCGAGGCCCAGCCCCTTTCTTTGGTGAGGGTTAAATCGGTTCCTCTAAAGAGCAAAATAGGGGGTGCTGATCCCTCCAAAGGAACAAGGCCAAAGGCAGGCATGCCTCGCCACAGATCCATCACTTGCTCGACCAAGTAGGTGGTCCCGGCAAATCGGATCTGATCTCCCTCTTGCAGGTTGCGATAGGCCAGCACCTTTGCCAAAATCTCATCAGTTGCAAATGAGCGCTGGAAGGGATCTCTGATTTTCTCCTCAGCTAAGGAGAGCAGACACTGCACCACTTGGAGATCTTTGGCACTTTCTGTGACAACTCCCACAATGGGGTGGTAGATGGAAAAAAAACCAAAGCGCGGCTCAAAATCTAAAAGCTCGGGATCAGAGACTCTCAAGATCACTGGGCTTAGCTGGCCATTTAGCGGATAGGGATTTAGCTTGGTTCCAAAGGCCCAGGTGAGCAGCTTATCCCAGCCGCGGATCGCCTTAACGCGCACCTCTGCGCGCGTTTTTGCCTCTACCTCTTCATGAAGAAGCGCGGGACACTCCTGTCCAGACAGCTGGGGACTCGAGAAGACGATCCAGACAAGGACCAAACTCCTTTTGAATCTCCTCGAGAGATAGCGCCTCAGGGCGATCCAGCTCGCTTCTAAGTCCCATGATGCGCAGCTCCTGAGGCTCTGCCAAAGGCCGCTTAAACTGCAGAAGAAGCTTTTTTTTCGGTGTTTCAATGCAGAACTCATATGGATTGTGAGAGCCATTATAGCGCCCTGTCAGGGTATAGGGCCACCTTTTTGCACCCAAGATCGAATGGCCATCGAAGAGATGGTAAAACTGCTCACTTCCGGTCAGATAATGCAAAAGAGTCGGAAAAAGATCGATGTGAGAGGCGAGGGTTTCTACCTTTTGCTTGCCGAGATTGCCAAGCTTAAAGAGCAGAGGAACAGAGATTTGCATCGTGTTTAGATTCGAGGCGTGGAACAGATGGCCCTCTTCATAAAACTCCTCGCCATGATCCCCTGTAAGAGCCACCACAGCATCTTCCCATTTCCCCGCCTTTTGCAGCCTCAAAAAAAACTGCCCCAAGAGACTATCGAGATAGTGGATCGCATTGCGATAACGGTTTTGGACAACTGGCAAACTCCGTTTAGAAAGAAGAAGATCGAGATAATTGATCTGCTCGTCAAAGGGAGCAAAGGGCTCGCTTCCCTCAGGAAAACTATAATCAAAATGGGTCGACTCCAAAAACACAATGTGGCAACGCGGCTTTTCGCTTTTTTGCACAGCGCGCTCCATCAACTCGCTGATTACCCTGCGATCGCTCTCGTAGACGGGAACCTCTTGGCTTGGCAAATGGCAGTGTATGCTTGAGGCAAGCCCAAGGTCCTTGCCAAAGAGCAGCTGATCCATCTTATAGTAATTGAGACGTGTCGCTGAAAAAACAAGGGTCTCGTACCCCATCTGTTTCAAGATGGCAAGTGCTGGGCTTCCCATCTCTTTCCCCTTGAAATCGGCAAAGTAGAAGGGGTGTTTCCCATAGAAGGCGGAAAACCAAGATAGGTGCGTTCCATTGGCACTGGCATTGTTTTTTGCAGCGCAAATCCCTGTTTGTGCAAAGCGATAGAGATGAGGAGCCACCTCAGGGGTGAGATAATCACTGCGCAGACTCTCCACGATAAAAATAAATAGATCCGGTAGCCGCTGCGCCTTTTTTGCCACTGCTGCCACCTCACGAGCCATCTGTTTCTCATCCGAGAGCTTTTTGAGCGCTGTCCCAAGCTCTACACACTCTTCCTGCTTGAGACAGAGCGTCCGCTTCCAGGGAAGCGCCCTTGCATAAGTATGTAAACTCTCACCCGACAAAGAGGTGATGAATACGCAGTCACAGACAAGCATGGCGCCCGGAAGACAGAGAAAGAGCGCCGCCAAAGAAAAAAGAGAAACAGAAGCTCGCCTCCTCTCTCCAAAATAGTAGAACCCAAGACCTAAAAAAAAGAGCAGAGCAAGCGAGAATGCCCCAATTACCCAACTGCCCAACCCAATATGGGTAGAGTAGAGCATCTCGAGGAAATTCTCCCAAGTCTCGCCGGCCACAAGATGGAGCGCCTGCCAAGCTGAAAGATCCATGAAGCGGACGAGCGGAAAATCGACAAGGTGCAGCAGAAGCAGCACTAGGGTCATCCCGACAAAGAGCCATCTATAGCTGCGCGAGAGCCTAGAAATGGCAAAGCTGACGATAGCAAGAAGCGCCGTCTCGAGTAAGCACTGACAGAGCCCATAAAAAATAAACAGGGGCCGGAGCGCCTCTTTTTCCAGCAGCTGAATGTGCAGAGTATGCACAAGCGCGAGCAGAGCAAACAGAGCCCCAAAGTAGACGAGATTTACCTCAATAGAGCGTCTCATTAGCCTGTAGCAATCAAGAACTTCACGAGCCCTTCAAAGTTCTGAGACAGAATGTAGGAGAGAATGACCTCGGGATCGCGATGCACCTCACTGGCAAAGCCGGGCACGTAAGGGGCGAGATTGCCCTTTGCCGCTTCTCCCTTCATTCTCTGTGCAAAGCCATCCATAAAACCATCCCATTTGAAATGGCTCCTGCGAATCTCTCGCATGCACTCTGTCAACTGCTGATCGGAAAAAACAGTGGCTAAAAAGCGCATCGGATGGATGTGGTGAATATTTTTGCCAATCTTTTCGAGCCGGCCCTTCTCGATGAGCAACTGGAACACATTGTTGTCGGCCATCGTCGTTAACAGCTTAGAAATCAGCTGCTTCTCCTGAGCTGTGATGGACAAAAGCTCATAGGGATTCTCCGCAGCTAAGAGCTTTTGGTTGCAGAAAAAAAGGAGCGCACAAAAAAACCAGATCTTCATAAGGCCTCTTCTATAATATTCCTTAAAAACAGACAAGAGCAGAGATTCATGACAAAAAAGAGATTTTAAATAATTTATTTGTTATTTGAAAAGTATGCACCGGATCTTTGTTTTTGGAGAAGCAGAAAAGGGGCGTTTTTGCACTCCCCATTTCATCTCACACCTTCCTGAGCTTCTCCAAACACTCGGGTCTCCTCCGCAAGACAGCTTAGGGATCTACTATGCAATACAAGCTCTGTTATTTAAAAGGGAGCTGATTTTTTTTCGCATCGGCGAGGAGGGTTTTAGCCTCTCCGACTATAGAGCCGGCATTGATCTGCTCAGTCGCGAGGGTGCAACCCTAAGCCCAACGGCGATCTGTCTACCAGGAGTTGGCGACAAGGAGCTGCTCGATTCCCTCCAACCAATAGCCAAAAAGCTGCGAAGTTTGCTCGTCATGAGCGAATCAGATCTGTTCGATTACTTAACATCGAGTTAGCAGTTGACTGTTCTAAAAAAACTTGTGTCTTGAAAAATGAGAAATTCCTTACTCTATTCAGCAGGAAGAAACTCTCCAAAACTTCAGCAACCAAAGGAAGGACCTCATGCTACAGCACCGTCAACTCGTTACTCTCTATTCTCTTGCCGCCCTACTTGCTAGTTCTTATTTAACCGCAGAAGAGTGCCCAGTCTGCTATACAGCCCCCTGCTGTGATCCATGCGATTCCGGCCGCTTTTTTGTCGACGCTGGCTTTCTCTACATCAATGCGCAGATGGAAGAGCTCGAATATGCAGCATCAGTTTTTTCAACAGTGACATCGATGAATCCCCAAGGCGCAGAGATAGATGTGCTTTCCGACCTAAAACTTCACTCCCCTCATTTTACATGGCGACCTGGAGTCAAAGCCAGTGTAGGGTATGAAAGCGAGAATCTCTGGAATCTCACTCTCACAGGTCTCTATTTTCATTCTACGGCCAAAAGCCATCAAGATCTCGCACCTGAGTTCGGTACAGTGATCACAACGTTCCTAGCTCCGCTTTGGAATGTCAATTCTATGGGAGGCTTTTCAAATCATGCTGAGGCCAAATGGAAATTACATTTTGGCACTCTTGATCTTCTCGTAGGAGGAAGATTTTGTCCTTGGTCCTGTGTCTCTTTAAAGCCCAATTTTGGCCTTAGAGGCGCTTGGATTGAGCAAAGCTATAAGGCAAGCTATGAAGATGTAGGATTTTTCACCTTTCTTCCTTTTGTCGCGCCTGTTCCTACAATAACCACGAGCAGTTTTTTGCATTCACGTTTTAGAGGGATTGGCTTTAGAGCGGGCCTTGATTTTGAAGCCGATCTATTCTGTCACTTAAGTTTAGTAGGAGGAGTTGGCGGCTCTCTTGTCTACGGACAAAACAAGACTCATAAAAAACTTAATAGTGTATTTCTTGAATCAGTTGGATCAGCTGTATTTCCCTTATTTACTCGAGCTAAAATACCTGAGAAGGTGAACCGACTTGCAGCCAATCTAGAGAGTGAGCTTGGCCTGGCCTACGACTGGGATTTTGACTGCTGGGGACTCGAGTTTTCAGCAAAATATCTCTTCTCCATATGGTTTGACCAAAACAATCGGAAAGATCTTTTCTTTACAGGACCTGTTTTCACTGATAATGCCTTATTCGAAGATAGTATAGACTTTAATGACAAGTACGCTAATCTCTTCTTTCAAGGTCTTGTCCTAGAAGCAAGAGTAGATTTTTAACGCTCAAGGTGTAACGGCTCGAGACACCTCGGAAACTTGGAGGCTTGGAGCTTTTTGCGAGAAGTACTTATGCAGCCCATCTTGCGTGGGCTGCATCGAGGGAGCGCCCGCCTTCCAGTTGGCAGGACAAACCTCCCCATGCTTTTCATGGAAAATTAGGGCCTGGAGAAGGCGGAGCACCTCTGCAACCGATCTTCCAAGAGGCAGATCATTGACAAGCTGGTGGCGAATGATCCCCTGCTTGTCGATGAGAAATTGCGCGCGATAGGCAATTCCCTCGTCCTCTTTGAGCACCTGGTAGCTTTTTGTGATCTCTTTGTTTAAGTCAGAGACAAGAGGATACTCAACCCCTTCGATACCGCCCTCTATTTTGGGCTGTTTGCCCCACGCAAGGTGCGTATAGCAGCTGTCGACAGAACAGCCGACTACCTCGGCATCGAACTGCTTAAATGTGTAAAGCTGCTCCTGAAACGCGTGCAGCTCTGTTGGACAGACAAAGGTAAAATCGAGCGGGTAGAAGAAAAAGATGACATATTTGCCGAGGAACTTCTCTAGAGAAAACCCCTCGATGATTTTCTGACCTGCAACTGCCTTTGCCCGAAAGGCAGGCGCTTTTTTCCCAATCAATAAACTGCTCATATTTTTACCTCTAAAGTTGAAGCTAATGGTACAGGCTGCAAGACAAATCTTGCAATGCCATTACCCAAAATATTCCTGGGCATTGGGCAGCCAGCTCTCCGCTCCGATGGTGGTCTCGCTTCCATGCCCTGAAATGACACGGGTATTTGGAGGCAATTTGGCCAGTTTCTCCAAAGAGCGCCACATTTTTTCAGGGCTGGAGGTGGGGAAACTGATGTTGCCGATGGATCCTTTAAAAAGCGTATCTCCTGCAAGGAGCACTCCCTCCTTCGGCAGGTAGAAACAGACCGACCCGGGACTATGACCTGGGGTGTGGAACACTTCGATCATGAGCTCACCAAGTACCATCTTCTGTCCATCTGAGAGAAAGTGGTCGGCTCGCGCAGGGGTAATCGGCTTAAGAAGAGGGAGCCCATCAGCGCCGGGCGAGCGTAGATTGGGCTCGTCTTCTGGGTGGATGTAGACGGGGACCCCTAGCTCTTTTTGCAGCAGGGCAACCTCTGCAATGTGGTCCCAGTGCGAATGGGTGAGTAGAATTCTGTCTATGGTCAGATGAAGGCGCTTTGCAATGGCCAGAACCTTTACACTCGCCTCAAAAGGCAGATCGATCACAGCGGCACGTTTTGTCTTGGAACAGCCGAGTAAGATGCAATGGGTTGCCGCTGGGCCTGAAGAAAAATACTCTAAAAACATTGCACCGGAGAGGATTCGAACCTCTGACCTCATGGTTCGTAGCCATGTACTCTATCCAGCTGAGCTACCGGTGCAAAAAGATGGGCCCCTACAAGCGAGGAGCCCATTGTACTAGGAGTCCAAGATTTTGGGCTACATCATGTCCATGCCGCCCATGCCCATACCGCCCATTCCTCCCATACCCATACCGCCCATTTCGTCCATAGAGGGCGCTCCGGCTTTGGCTTTGGGTTTGGGTTTGTCGACGATAACGACATCGACAGTCAGGAGTAGGCCTGCGATGGAGGCTGCGTTTTGCAAGGCTTTTTTTGTCACCTTGACCGGGTCGATCACTCCATCTGCAACAAGATCAGAGAAGGTGCCTGTTAAGCCGTTGTATCCAAAAGAACCCTCTTTTTCGAAGATCTTTTCCGCGATGAGATTTCCCTGCTCGCCGCAGTTTTGCGCAATGGTAATGGCAGGAGCAAAGATAGCTTCACGCACGATGTTTACCCCCACCTGCTCATCGGAGGAGAGCTTGAGGGTGTCTAACGCTTTGCTTGCGCGCAGTAGTGCCACACCGCCTCCTGGGACAATGCCTTCCTCAACAGCGGCCCTTGTCGCATGGAGCGCATCTTCTACACGTCCTTTTTTCTCTTTGAGCTCGGTTTCAGTAGGAGCCCCTACGCTGATGACGCCAACGCCTCCACTGAGTTTAGAGAGGCGCTCTTGGAGTTTCTCCCTATCATAATCAGAGGTGCAATTGTCAATTTCTGCTTGGATAGAGGCAACTCTTTCCTCGATCTCTTTTTTATTGCCATTGCCGTCGATAATAGTCGTGTCGTCTTTTCGCACCTTCACTTTCTTGGCTTTTCCAAGTACCTCTAGCCCGACATCTTCGAGGACAAGGCCCACCTCTTCGCTGACAAGGGTTGCACCCGTGAGGATGGCAATGTCTTGGAGCATCGCCTTGCGACGATCTCCAAAGGCAGGAGCCTTCACTGCGCAAAGAGGGAATCCTCCCTGAATCTTATTGAGAACCAGCGTTGTGAGCGCTTCTCCCTCAATGTCTTCCGCAATGATGAGGAGCGGTCTTTGGCCACCTTCTACGACTTTCTCCAAGATGGGAACGAGCTCTTTGACGGTGGAGATTTTCTTGTCTGTGACAAGAATGAGCGGAGCTTCGAGCTCAACTGTCATCTTTTCTGCATTTGTGACGAAATAGGGAGAGGCATATCCCTTGTCAAACTGCAATCCCTCAACCACCTCTAAAACAGTCTCAATCCCTTTTGCTTCGCTGATGGTGATTGTCCCATCGCGACCCACCTTTTCCATCGCCTCTGCGATCATCTGGCCAATTTCTCGATCATTGTTGGCAGAAATAGTTGCAATCTGCTCGATCTCGCTGCGGCTTTTCACCTCTTTGGCCATTTTGCTAAGTGCTTCACAAAGAACAACGACTGCTTTGTCGATGCCTCTTTTGAGGCTCATGGGATTGACTCCCGCAGTGACGTTTTTCACTCCAGAGGCAAAAATCGCCTCTGCAAGAACGATCGCTGTTGTCGTGCCATCTCCTGCTGTATCCGCCGTTTTCGCGGCAGATTCCTTCACAAGGGCAGCTCCCATGTTTTCAAACTCATCCTTCAGGACGATTTCTTTAGCTACGGTCACTCCATCTTTGGTCGAAAGAGGCGCTCCAGCTCCTCTGCCAATCACTACGTTACGGCCTTTGGGACCTAGGGTGACTTTGACTGCTTGAGCAAGCGTTTTCACTCCTTTGAGAAGAGCCTTGAGAGCCTCTTCATTGAATTTTAACATTTTTGACATGAGCTAGCTCCTTTCAATTTAGCAATGGCTACAAGTATGAGGCACTGTGACAACCCCGAGAATTTCATCTTGGGTAAGGATCAGGTATTCACCCTCTTCTTCGGTCTTTACCTGACTTCCGGCATAGGAACTAAAGAGAACCTCATCCCCTACTTTGATCTGCATCGGCTCCAAATTGCCCTGCTCATCATGCTTTCCAGGACCGACTGCCAAGACTCTGCCCTGTTTGGGTTTTTCACGAGCGGAATCGGGTAGCAAAATCGCTCCTTTTTTTTCTTTGGGCTCTGTGCGTTTGACAAGAGCACGATTGCCGAGAGGCCTCAGATTTTTAACGGACATAAGACATACCTTTTGGTTGTTAACGAGGCCAAGTGTAGAAGGGTCTGCTTTTTTTGTCAACGAATTTAGCAACCAGCTAGCTTGAGCGCTAATCAATAGGAAATTCTTTAAAATAAAGAATTTTTGCCCTATTTAGAGGAGAATGAACCCCTTTGAAGCTGCAAAGCAC
>JABDDY010000011.1 GCA_013287365.1 Chlamydiota bacterium | reverse complement strand
TCCCCCAAAAAGGGCCAGAGCTCATTGAGCTGGGGCTGCGCCATACCCTTGCCATAGGCGGGCAATTTCTTTTGATCGGCAACTCTCCGATTGAAGAGATGCAGGACCATTTCGAAAAGCTAGGGAAAGAGCTCGCCTCACCGGAGGCAGCTTTTGTCTTAAGCTACAATGAGCCACTCGCTCACCTGGCCTACGCAGGGGCAGATCTGCTCTTCATTCCCTCTGTCTTTGAACCCTGCGGACTTACACAGATGATTGCCATGCGCTATGGCACAATTCCTCTTGTCAGAGCAACAGGAGGGCTGAAAGATACCGTCTTTGACTGGGAAACATCTGGGCAGCCAATGGAGAAACGCAACGGCTTTAGTTTTGAAGGAGCCGACAAAGAGGGTGTCCAAGAAACACTATCTCGCGCTATTGAGCTCTACAAAGAGCAGCCCAAAGTTTGGCTCAAACTCAGTCGCCAAGCCATGAGCGGTGATTTTAGTTGGGGAGAGTCAGTAAAAAAATACTTAGCTCTTTATCAGAGCGATTTTGTTGCGTAGTTGGTTTTCAATATCGACTGAAGAAAAAAATATTTTACCACAGAGGTCGCAGAGAACACAGAGATTAAAAAATAAGATGGATGCTAATCTCTGTGTTCTCTGCGATCTCTGCGATCTCTGTGGTGAAATATTTTATAAAAATAAAAAAATACTTAGCTCTTTATCAGAGCCTTTAAGATAAAATTTGCATTCGCTCTTAGGTATTCGATCCCCGAAAAGAGACTATAGACCATAGCAGAGAGCGCAATATAAAAGCTGATGCTGCGGAAAGACTCTAGACTGAGCACCCCAAGTGTATAGGGAATCATAAAAGCTAAAATGAGTAACATGGCGCTTGCCTGCACAATGGCTTTCACCTTTCCAGAAAGGCGCGCTCCAAGTGCAAACCCACGCAGGGCACACACTGTGCGCAGCGTGCTGAGAATCGAATCGCGGTAGAAGAAAAAGAGGACAATCCAAAGGGGTAGTTGCACAATTCCTTGGGTCAAGGTAAAAAAGACCGAAAGCCGAAAGATACTATCTGCCATCGGATCGAGCACCTTGCCAAGCTCTGTCACCTGATTCAACCGTCTTGCGACCATGCCATCTAAAAGATCGGAGAGCTCCGCGATCCCCACAAAACCGATGAGAAGAGGAGGAAGCATTGTTAAACTGATTCCCAGCTTTTGATAATAGAGATAGACGAGCAGAAAGATCGGGCCAATGAGAATCCGACCGAGAGTTAAACCAAGCGCCAAGGTCATAGTTGCCGAACGGTCCGATGCTCCATCAGCTGGTGGTGCTCCCTTTTTATCTGCAGAATCTTTTGAACCACTTTATGTGCCTCATTGGATTCTTCTCTCATCAGGTGGAAATTGCGCTGAATGCGCTGAAAAACAGTCGCGCCACTCTCGTGCACAAGGCGCAAAAAATCTTCCGCTCGAAGAGAGAGTTTGGTTCCCGTAAAAGGCTCTGCCTCCACAGGATGAAAGAAAAGAGCGGGAGCGGGAGCGGCCTTCCGTTTTACTGGGGAAATCTCTGTAATTGACTCAGTGGGTTCGTATGCCATCGTACATCCATTATACTATGTCCTTGAATAAGCAAACAAGTCCTAGTCAATCAGTAAATTAAAAATAAAAGTTTTTTCTACACAATGTGCTCAGAATCAGTGGTATAGGGGCTGTAACCCCTATACCAAAAGGGAACGAAACTTAAATCTTAAATCCAGCGAAGAAGACTGTGCCCTTAATGCCATTGAGCCCGTTGCGAAACTCCTCTGCTCCGTCTGCAAGCTCCTCGAGTGTGCTAGTCCTTAGCTGAGATAAAACATAGAGAGCTAGACGCGATAGAGCAGGAGGATAGATCGTTCCTGCAATGCCCCCTACAATGCCGAGTAAATCGATCAGAGACCGGCCACTATAGACGACAATATTCATCATGGCTACATGGTTTCTTTTAAAAGGAAAAAGAAGAAGATGGAACAGAGCGAGTGCAAAATCATGAACAAAACGCACACCGCTTTTTAGAGCCATTGCAAAATAAGCACTAGAGCTGTCTATCCATGCCCATACTCTATTGTTCGAAGAATTCTCTACACGAAGAGCGGCATCCACTAGATCGACGATTGTTCCATGAAGGACTATGTCGACGAGACATCCACTCACAATCTTATCATTCACACTCATCTGTTACTCCCCAGTTGTTCTTGCAGTTTATCTGTCAGCTCCTCAATCCAACCACCATTTGGGAAAAACTTGATCTGGTCGTAGACAACCGAAAGCGCTTTAGCCAGCTGATTAAGTGGCTGCGAGGGGGCCTGCGAAAGAAGCCAAGTAGCGGTAGCAACAGCTCCCTTAGGGGTATAGACCGTTCCGACACACCCTGCGATGACGACAGTGCCATCGATCGCGCTGCGCAGAAGATAAATCTTCGCATTTTTCTTGGCCTGCTCGCTAAAGGGAGCGGCTAGACCATTGAAGAGTGCGAGTGCAAGGTCATGGACAAGATGGATGAGACTTGTAACTGCCGCGCAAAAATAGGCGCTTGCTCCATCGAGCCAGGTGAGCCCTCCATTGTAGACCTTGTAGGTCTTGGAGGCTTTCTCTGCTTGCACAGTCGCTTCGATAAAATCGACGACTGCACCATGCACAACTGTATTTAAAATGGGCCCCACAGGGGTATTGTAAACAATGCCTTTTACACTTTCCCAGGCACGATCTGTAGGAGTAACTGACATATCTCTCCTTTTTTTCTAAAAAATCCCCTCCATTTTAGTTCTCGTAACCTTTAAAAATCAATAAAAATAAATGACTTTATACACAAACCACTTCAAAAATTGGTTTCTGCCGGCGTTGGCAGCCACGGAATTTTAGCCCGCCTGCATCGTTCAACTTGTTCAAGTTGAGCTGCTTTTAGCGCCGGCTTCGCCTGACTTAAATTCCGGGCGCCTCCTTGGCATATTCTCAATTTTTGAAATAGTTTGTGTATACACCCAAAAACAAATAGTCGTGTTAAACTCTGTAATCTATGCTGACATTTCAAAAAATTATTTTTCGACTCATCCAGTTCTGGGAAAAAGAGGGCTGCATCATCCACCAGGGACATGACCTTGAGACAGGGGCGGGAACCTTCAACCCAGCTACCTTCTTGCGCTGCTTGGGACCTGAGCCCTATAACGCCGCTTATGTCGAGCCCTCCAAGCGTCCCAAAGATGGCCGCTACGGGGAAAATCCCAATCGCGTGCAGCTGTTTCACCAGTTCCAGGTGATCTTAAAACCCTCTCCTATCGATGTGCAAGAGACTTATCTGCGCTCTTTACAAGCTCTTGGCCTCAATTTGAAAGAGCATGACATCCGCTTTGTCCATGATGACTGGGAATCGCCAACCCTTGGCGCCTATGGTCTTGGCTGGGAGGTGTGGGTCGATGGGATGGAGGTGACACAGTTTACCTATTTCCAGGCAGTCGGCAGTCTCCCGCTTAAACCCATCACAGTGGAAATCACCTATGGACTCGAGCGGCTCGCCATGTACCTCCAAAATGTCGACAACCTTTTCGATCTTAAGTGGAATGAGCAGTACACGTATGGAGCCATTCGAAAGCGCAGCGAGATCGAGTGGAGCATCTACAATTTTTCAGAGGCCTCGACCAAAATGTGGCTACACCATTTTGATGATTTTGAGCAGGAAGCCAAGGATCTCATTGCCAAAAACCTTCCTCTGCCCGCCTATGATTTTATCATCAAAGCCTCTCATGCCTTCAATATGCTCGATGCGCGCGGGGTGATTTCTGTCACTGAGCGCACAGGCTACATCGGAAGGATTCGCGATCTGGCCCGTCTTGTGGCAACCGAATATCTCACCTCCCGCGAAAAAGAGGGCTTTCCTCTTTTGAAACTGCAAGAGCCCCCTCCTGTGAAAACAAGAAGAGCTGCCAAGCTGCCGCGTCGCTTTGATCCCTATCACCATAGTCAGTTTTTGCTCGAAATTGGCTCTGAACAGCTTCCTGCGAGCTTTATTCCTCTTGGCATGGAGAGCTTAAAGCAGAAGATGGAGGCACTGCTCAAAGAGCTCGGCGTCTCCCATGGAGAGATCGAAGTGTATGGCACACCAAGACGCCTCGGCGCTCTTGTGCACAGACTTCCAGAGGGGCAAGCAAGCAAAACGGTTGAAAGGCGAGGCCCCTCACTGAGTGCGATTTTTGATGCAAGGGGAGAGATGACCGCACAGGGACTCGGCTTTTTGAAGGCGGTGGGAGCCTCCTCTTGCTCGCTTGAAGAGCTCAAAGCTGGAAAAGCAGAAAACCTCGAGTTAAGAGGCGACTATCTCTATGCAAAGGTTACTGAGAAGGGAAAGTCTATTTACGAGCTGCTCAGTGACCGGCTGCCGACCCTTATCCTCGGGCTTGATTTTCCAAAAAAAATGCGCTGGGCCTCTTTCGACCTTCTCTATCCAAGGCCGATTCACTGGATTGTAGCGCTCTATGGAGAAAAGATCGTTCCCGTCACTTTGGGCCCTATTCTTTCCGATCGGACCTCCTACGGCCATGCGCAGCGGATGCCGGGAAAATGCGTCTTGCGAGAAGCTGGGGAGATTTTCACAGCTCTTAAACAGCACCAAGTGCTCGCCTCTCCATCTGAGCGCAGAGCTGTGATCCAACAGCTGCTGCTCTTAAGCCAAGCTTCTCTTAAGCTGCGTGTAGTGGAAGAAGAGAGGGTTCTTCAAGAAGTTGTCTATCTCACCGAATGGCCAGAGCTCCAAGTGGCAGAGTTTGACCCTGCCTTCCTTAAAGTACCCAAAGAGGTGCTCATCTCCGAAATGATCGAGCACCAACGCTACTTCCCCCTAGAGAATCAAAAGGGAGAGCTTGTCTCCCGCTTTCTCATCACAGCGGACAATACCCCTTCTGCTCTCATTGCAAAGGGCAACCAGAAAGTGCTCTCTGCCCGTTTAAATGATGGACTTTTCCTCTATGAGCAGGACCGAAAGATTCCGCTAGAAAAATTCAATGAAAAGCTCAAACTCATTACCTTCCAAAAGGAGCTTGGCTCCTTGATGGATAAGGTATTTAGGCTGACAAGTCATGTGGAAATTCTCCATGGGATACTTGGGCTTAGCGACCTAAAAACGGTGAGCCGCGCAGCGCTCCTGTGCAAAGCCGATCTTGCCTCTGAACTTGTCGGAGAGTTTCCCCATCTGCAGGGCATTATTGGCAAATACTACGCGCTCGACCAAAAAGAAGACAGAGCGGTAGCCCTTGCTATTGAAGAGCACCTCTTTCCCAAATCGGAGCTAGGGAGCCTGCCGCAAACAGAGGCGGGTGTGATTTTGAGCCTTGCTGACAAGATCGACAATCTCCTCGCCTACTTCAGCGTAGGGCTTAAACCCACCTCTTCCTCCGATCCTTACGCTTTGCGCCGCACAAGCTTAGGTCTACTCAAGATCCTGCTTGCAAGAGAGAGAAGTGTCGATCTGCAAAAGATTTTGGAAGAGTGTGCTCAAAGTTTTGGCAAAAAAATCGATACCCAGGAGATTTTGCGCTTTGTGAGCAGCAGAGCTCAAGGCCTTTTTGAGGAAAAGGGCTTTGCAAAAGAGACGATTCATGCCTGTCTCTCCCCTCTCTGCAGAGACCCTTACGATGAGTTTTGCAAGGTGCAAGCTCTCGACCGTTTCCGCAAAAGCTCCGACTCTTTTGCAAAACTTTGGGAAGTGTATAAGCGCGCGAAGGGACAACTAGAGGGAGAAAAAGCCACCAGCTTCAACCCTGCTCTAGCAACGGAAGAGGCAGAAAAAGAGCTCGTTACTGCACTTGCACAGATGGAAAAAAGGTGGAAAGGTCTGCTTGCAGAAAAAGCCTATGACAAAGCTTTTGAGGAGATGGCAAAGCTCCAGAGACCGCTCGCACGGCTCTTTGATGAAGTGAAGATTCTCACCGATGATCCCTCTCTTCGAAACAATCGCATTGCGCTTTTGCATCGCGTCTTTTCTCACTTTGTAGAGCTGCTCGATTTTAGCAAGATTAAGGGAATATGATCGATCTGCACTGCGACCTACTCTCCTACTTGCGCTTTGATCCCAAGCGCACCCCTTTTGATGCGAAAAGCCTCTGTAGCGTTTCTCAGTTGAAAGAAGGAGGGATCGCGCTGCAGGTCATGGCCGTCTATACGACGACAGGGCCCTGGTCAAGTCGGATAGGGGCGCAGCAGATCGAGATTTTTCAGAAGCTCCCTGTTAAGTACCCGCAAGCTTTTTCCTTTTACAAAGGCGATTTAACTAAGCCGCAGATCCAGATTCTCTGTGCCATTGAAAATGGCTCCGGTCTCTGCGAAGAAAATGAGCCCTTAGAGCAGGGATTGCGCCGTTTTGAAGAGCTTGTCAAAAGCTGCGGCTGTTTCTACGTGAGCCTCACTTGGAATGAGGAAAACCGCTTTGGCGGCGGAGCAGAAACCTCTGTGGGGTTAAAAGAAGAGGGCAAGCGCTTTATAGAGGCGATGAGTCTCTATGGGGTAGCCCTTGATTTGAGCCACAGCTCCGATCAGCTCGCCTATGATGCACTCTGTTTTATCGATCAAAAATCGTTAAAAATCCCAGTCCTTGCCAGCCACTCGAATTTCCGCGCTCTTTGCAATCAGAGCCGCAACCTGCCCGATGAGCTTGCCCTTGAAATCATCCGACGCGGCGGAATCATTGGCCTTGTCTCCTATCGCAAATTCTTAAACCCCGCTACGCTTCAAGGCTTTGCCGATCAAGTGGAGTATGGCTTAAAGCTGGGTGGAGAAAAGGCCTTAGCTCTTGGCAATGACTTTTTCTGCATGGAGGACTTCTCTGAGCTTAACCATGGCTTCATCATCGAGCATGCAGGGCAGCTGCCCCGAGTGCTTGAGAGTGTGCGAGAGAGAGGGATTGACCCCTCTCTGTTTTTTGAAAACGCGAAGCGTTTTATCGAAGGGTGGAGGAGGGTGAGCGAAATTTGAGGATGGGAAGATGAGCCGCTGTATCCCCTAATTGGAAATTGGAAGAATCGCCACTTTCTCGAATTGCAAGATTTAAAAAACCCTCCCACTTTTTTAAACGGGCTAAAATCACGTCTCGATCCTCTAACCGCAAGGTCCTCTTTTGGCCTTCCTGACTAAACGCGCATTGGCGCAACACCATGTCAATCTTTTCGGCTACAAGACGGGGATCATTTGACAAGGGCACATCTTTCCCTCCCAGGCGGCCATTCTTCGTAATTCTTAAATTTTCATCGATTGTATCCGCAGATGGATCGGCGTCAATGATGGACTCAATAATACTTACACTTAAAACACTTGCGCTCATAACTCTCCTAATTACAAGCTGATTATAGCAAAAATTTTATTTATATTAAATAAAAATTTTATTTATTTTTCGCTAAAAAGCTGGAAGATTTGTGGGAAAAAACTTAACTTTTTTCCCAATAACCTCAGTTTTGGGTTCAATTTTATAGAGAATCATGGCAGATTTCGAGGCAATTTTTGCACATTTTGACGAGTTCAATAGCCGAAGGTGCCTATGGACTCGTCAAAATGTGCGAAAATTGCCCGAAAGATGCCGTGAGATTCTATAAAAGTGAACCCAAAACTGAGGTCAATATGCCCTGTCCACCAACTGGCTCCTTAAGCGGTGAAATTCTCTACTTCCAAGCTCGCGAATCGGGCACTGCCTATGCCTTTAATACCCAAGCCTTTGCTCCCCATCTCCCCCATCAGTTAGGTGGAAGGGCAGCGCTCTCTTGCAACTGCTGTCATGACGGGTGGGAGCTCAGGATCCAGGGGTTGATCTTCCATAACCGGGCAAACGATGAGCTAAAAAAACCCGCCTTCCCCACCTGGATAGCTCCCAGCCAGTTTTCAGAGCCGCTACTTGCCTCCTCAACCTTGAGCCGCTGGCGGCTCCATCTGGGTTGGGTCGATCTTTTGCTTACACGTCCTTTTCCCTGGATCACCCCCTACTTTGGACTCAAAGGCGCAGGAGTGAGGCAAAAATCGCGAATCGATTATTTTTTAACCACTGGAAGAACTGAAGAGCTGTCGATGAAGCAGAAATTCTGGGGAATTGGCCCCGTGATGGGAGTGAGCTCCTCTTGGAACTTAGGTCATCACTTCAGCCTGTATGGACAAGCAGCGGCCAGCCTGCTCTTTGGCTCGTTTTACTTGCACCAAGATGAGGAAGAGGTGGGAAACCGCGCCTCACGGTTGAAGCTTTTAAACAGGTTTGCTCTGACAAGAGCCATTTTAGAGGCAAAGACAGGACTCTCTTATCGCTACTGCTTGGAAAGGGCAGCTTTCGCAATTCGGGTTGGTTGGGAGATTGATCTACTTCCCGGCCAGAACCTCGCAATGAACTTTACTGATCAATCTCCAGGCCATTTCATCAGCAATTTGGGAGACCTCTCTCTTCAGGGATGGACCTTTGCTCTCTCAGTCGATTTTTAAATCTTGCTCGAGATGTTTTTTCACAGAGCCGAGAAATCCGCACCCATACATTCCATCTAAGACGCGATGGTCAAAGGTTAAACAAAGATGCATCATCGAGCGGATGGCAAGTAGGTCATCTTCAAGAGGAACGACCTTTTTTTGGACAGCTCCTACACCGATAATGGCCACCTCTGGGTAGCGGATGATCGGGATGCCGATTTGCACGCCGGACATACCGAAGTTGGTCAGGGTAATTGTCCCCTCTCGGACCTCTTCGGGACTCAAGGTTCCCGCTCGCGCTTTTTGCGCTAAGGTGGCAAGAGATTTGGCGATTTCAGTCAGACGCATCGATTGACAGTGTCTGATCACAGGAACCAAAATCCCCTGCTCCACGCTGACAGCAATCCCTAAGTTGACATAACGCTTCACGACAATGGTATCGCCCTCTAGAGAGGAGTTGAGAAAAGGAAATTCCTGGAGAGCTTTGGCAATCGCTCTTGCGATAAAACTGCTAATTGTCAGTTTGACCCCATGGCTTTCTAAGATTGCCTCTCTCTGTTTTTCAATCAGTTTGAGGGGTTCTGTTACATCGACCTCGGAGATCAAAGAGGCGTGAGGAGCCTCATAAAACGAGCGGACCATGTTATCGGCAATCGCTTTTCGCATCGCAGACATCTTGACCCGCTCAGTTTCTGCAGAAGTGGCTGAGCTGGCAAATCCCCTGCAAAGAGGGGTACGCTTTCCCCTAGAAGAGAGAAAATCCTCAAGATCTTTTTTCGTTAAGCGGCCACCACCACCGGTAGCTGGAATCGCCTTGAGCTCGCTCAAATCCAGTCCCTTTTCACTGGCAAGACGCAAGATAGCAGGAGAGTAGTAGCCCTGCATGGCTAAAGAGGACTCCTGCGCGCTTTCTCCTTGAGCAGAAGATTCGATGGCAAGAGAGCCTGTTTGGACAGCGTCACTTGTTGCAATGAGAGCTAGCAAATCACCAACGGTTAAGTCAGCTCCAGCAGATGCGTACACCTCTTTTAAGATGCCTGAAACCGGAGATGGAATTTCACTGTTGACCTTGTCAGTAGAAACCTCCAGTAGAGGCTCATCTTTTTTGACTTTTTCTCCAACCTGCTTAAACCACTGCACAACGGTAGCATTTAAAATGCTCTCGCCAAGTTTGGGTAGGGTCACCTGCACATTTTCTGTCATAAAAATAAAAACCTCTTAAGTAGGGAATCTAAATTGTGCTCTAAGAAGGCTGGAACAAGCTCCACTCCTAAAACCACAAAAGAGTTAGGTGGCATCTTAACCACATCTTTTTCTGTGCAGACAAGACAGTCCGCTCCTTTTTGCTGCGCTCTCTCTTCAAAAAGTGCAAGAGAGGGCAGGGGCAGATGGTCAGGAGAAAGTTCGAGGTGGACTATTTCACATCCAAGCGCTTCCACAGCAGATATGAGCCGCTGCGGTCTTGCAATCCCGCAAAAAAGCGCGATCTTTTTCCCGGCGATCTTCTCCCCATGCAGCAACCGCTCTTTCATCCCAACGACAGGAGCACTGCTGTAGGGGGCAACCCGTTTTTGCAAAGAGAGGAACTCTTCTTCCTCTGCAACTCCTGTAAAGACAAGCAGATCGGCAGCGCCTAGCCTTCTCGGGCTGTCGCGAAGAAGTCCTCCGGGGAGAAATGAGCTTTTTTTCCATGGGCCCTCTCCTAATGGATCACTTGCGGGAAGCAGGACAAATTCTACATCGCGATGCAGCGCTCTGTGCTGCATCCCATCGTCAAGCAGAATGAGCTTAGCGCCCCTTTCCTCTGCAGCAAGTGCGCCTGCCACCCGGTCACGGCCTGCAATCACATCAATGTGAGGGAATTTACGCTTTAGGAGCAGCGCTTCGTCTCCACAGAGCGCCGCGTCATCTTCTTCTTGTACGAGGCGAGGTTTGGTCTCTTTTTCAGCTTGTGAGCGGTATCCCCGTGTGAGAATAGCGATCTTGCCTGTTTTGGCAAGCTTCTCGCTCAAAAAACAGATGAAGGGGGTTTTGCCACAGCCTCCTGCTAAAATATTGCCTACGCTCATCACAGGCGTAGAGACCCTATGTGTGGCAAATAGATTTTGATCGTAAGCAAAGTGGCGCAAATGGACCCCGGCCTCCATGAAATGGCCTGCAGCGCGCAAAGCGAAGAGACACAGTGGTGCTTTTTTCCGCCCTTCGATGATTTCTAAAGCGGAGAGCTCAAGATTCATGAAAAAAGCCTCTTCTCCACCATCTCGATCAGAATATGCATAGCTGCCATGTGAGCCTCTTGGATGCGATCGGAATAGGTGAAGCCAGGCACAATCCATTCAAGGGCTGCCTGCCCCTTTAACTGCCCTCCGGTTTTGCCAAGAAACGCCACTGTTGTCAGCCCTTTTTCTTTTGCCGTTTGCATCGCCTTTAGCAAATTGAGTGAATTGCCGCTTGTGGTCAAAGCCACAAACATGTCTCCCTTGACGCCATAAGCCTCAACGGCACGCGAAAAAACTTCGACAAAGCCGAGGTCATTGGCCGTGCAGGTCAGATGTCCCGGGCAAGAGAGGGCAATGGCGGGAAGCGCTCTGCGTTTTGACCTAAACACCCCTGTGAGCTCCTCGGCAAAGTGCATCGCATCGCAAAGGCTGCCGCCGTTGCCCGCAATGAGCAGCTTGCCCCCTTGCTCAAAACAGCGCGCCATCTGGTCGCTTAGCTGCTCAATAAAAATTAAACTATCAGGCTCTTTCAAATAGGCAAGAGCACGAAGCCCCTCCTCAACCGACTCAATGATCTGCTCTCTCATGGCAGCCAGTGTACCTAAAAGAGAGGGTTATACTCAATAAGTTAATTAATTATTTGATTTTGTGCAGAATAGAGGCTTTGCACTATTCTGTGGGCCTATGGCTACTAACTTGATTTGTTCAGACTCATACAACATCAGAATTTTCCCCATTTCGCAGACCCTTGCTTTTCGCCCATCTAACTGCACCAATCTGTCCACTTCTATCCTACAGCCGGCAGCCCCGCACATGCCTCCCTCTCCTTCCAGGATACAAGACCTACGGCTTGCGCTACTCGATTGCACGGAGGACGAGGTCGAAGAAGAATTTAATCAGCTGCCGGATGGAGTGGTTTTTGGGAAAGAACAAACGGAAAAAGTCCCAGAATATAGCACAGGAGTGAGAAACCACAATGCGGACAAGAACCGCTACAGAAATATCATTGCCAATGACTCGACTCGCGTAAAGTTAGAGGGCAAATTCAATGACTACATTAATGCCAACTATTGCTTGAGAGGAAGAGTCATTCTCACCCAAGGACCCCTAGAAAGCACTCTCGGGGATTTCTTCCACATGCTTTGGACAAACCGCTCTACCGCGATTGCCATGGTTACGAACTGGTACGAAGAGGGTACGGAAAAATGCACCCCTTACTGCCATCCACGTATCGAGGCAGGAGACTATATAGCTTTTGTTCAACCTGGCGGCCAGAACTCCAAAGAGCTTGAGGCGCAAGGAATCCGGACGTCCCAAATCGCCTTCTATAGAAAAGAGCAATATCCATTTGATTTTCGATTCATCCGCCATTATCACCTGCCTGATTGGAAAGATCATGCAGGTAGCATGCCTGAAAAAGTGGCTACTCTTGCTCGTCTTTTACTCAAAGAAACCCTGCCGGTCATTCACTGCAGTGCGGGAATTGGCAGAGCAGGGACAGTCGCTCTTGTCCTGGGAGCCTTCCTATCAGGAGACATCGTAAAAAATGCGCTCATCGCCCTGCGTAAAGAGCGTCGCGGCTGCGTTCAAACCACAGAGCAATATGTAACGGCTCATGAGGCCTTGAAAAGTTTGCTCCTAAAAGTTTAATAAGAAACTATGTCCATTGGCATTTTTGGTCCCTCGGGGGCGGTGGGTAAAGAGCTCCTCAGACTCTTTGAAAAAGCCTCTTTAGATCAGGTGCGCCTCTTTGGGTCGCTCTCTGTAGGAGAGAAGATCCCTTATAGAGGAGGGTTCCTCACAGTAGAAAGAAGCGAGCGGGCGCATGAGCTCGATTTTGCCATTCTCTGCACAGAAAGCGCCGTGTCTAGGCAGCTAGCTCCCTCTCTGCAAAAAGCGGGGACCATTGTCATTGACCACAGCTCGGCATTTCGCCTTGAGGAAAGAGTGCCCCTTGTCATCCCAGAGATCAACCTAGCTGCTTTAAAAAAGCATGAAGGGCTCATTAGCTCTCCCAACTGCACGACGACCATCATGCTCCTTCCACTTGCCCCTCTGCATCGCCGTTTTGGCATTAGGCGCATCATCGTCTCGACCTACCAAGCGGCAAGTGGAGCAGGAGCACCTGCTGTAGAAGAGCTCCAAGAGGAGGCGCTCGCTTTTTTGCAGGGGAGGCCCTTTGAGAGAAAAATCTCTCCTCATCCTTATGCCTTTAATCTCTTTACCCACCCCTCTGCTCTAAACCAAGAGGGATATGCCGAGGAGGAGGTCAAAATGGTGCAGGAAACGCGCAAAATTCTCGCAGATCCCCATATTCAAGTCTCCGCTACCTGCGTGCGTGTTCCAGTACTGCGTGCGCACTGCGAGTCTTTGAATGTTGAGCTCAAGAACTCTTGCTCTCGAGAAGAGGCGGTAGCTCTTGTGCGCGGGGCCACGGGAGTGACTCTTCTCGAAGATTGGAAAATGAATCGCTTTCCGATGCCAGTAGATGCCACAGGAGAGGAAAAGGTCTTTTGCGGCAGAATACGCATGGACAAAACGCAGCCAAATACAGTAGAATTGTGGGTCGTTGGCGACCAGCTGCTCAAGGGAGCAGCCCTAAATAGTTTCCAGATCCTACAAATTCTAAGAGAACATGCAGAAAACAACCCTTAAAAAATGGTGGGTTCTCGTGGCGATGACAAGCAGCATCTCCATGATCTTTCTCGATATCACGGTGCTGCCGGTCGCTCTTCCCACCATT
The DNA here is from genome assembly GCA_013287365.1 of Chlamydiota bacterium. GTDB lineage: Bacteria > Chlamydiota > Chlamydiia > Chlamydiales > Rhabdochlamydiaceae > JABDDY01. Next base: position 12,837 of record JABDDY010000011.1, on the reverse strand, counting down.
GAGCGCAACCTTGGCATCTCACAGATCGGCCTCCAATGGGTGCTCAACGCCTATACACTGGCCCTAACGATCTTTGTTCTTGCAGGTGGTAAACTCGCTGACAAGCTGGGCCATCGGTTCACCTTTTGCGTGGGGGTGCTCACTTTTGCCCTGACCTCTGCTCTCTGTGGCCTAAGTTCCGAGGAGGTGGGATTTGTCTTGAGCCGCTTCCTCCAAGGAATAGGAGGGGCCCTTCTCATTCCTTCAACTGCTGCAATCATCACCGATTCCTTCCCTCCACACCAGAGAGGCCAAGCGATGGGAATCTATGTCGGTATCGGCTCTCTCTTCTTGGCAATTGGTCCTTTTATTGGGGGGCTCCTTGCGCAGTATCTCTCCTGGCGATTTGTCTTCTGGATCAATCTACCCGTTGCTCTTATTGGATATGCTCTGACAATGATCTTTGTCCCTCGCTCTGAAAAAAAGAAGGAACCTTTTGATTTTTGGGGTTTTTTGCTCTTTTCTGTAGCCATCACTCTCGTTGTCATCCCTCTGATGCAGATGCGTGAATGGGGCTGGAGCTCTGCTTGGACACTTGTTCCTTTATTCTCCGGCTGTCTGCTCTTAACGCTCTTTGCCTGCGTCGATCGCAAGATCACCCACCCCTATGTCGACTTCTCTCTGTTTCGCAGCCGCCTTTTTGTCGGCTGTCTAGCGGCCGCTTTCTGTGCGCAGTTTATTGTCATGGCCACAGTCTTTTGGAGCCTCTTTTTTCAAAATGCCCTGACCTTTACCCCTTCCGAAGCCGGTCTTCTCAATTTCCTGGCCAACTCCCCACTCATTCTCGTTGCTCCTTTAGGAGGCTGGCTCTTAGATAAATATGGCCCCCGCCTTCCCATTGTGCTCGGCTTTTCTCTCATCTTCTTTGCCATCGCTTGGCTCTTACAGGTCTTTGATGAAAAAAGCTTCCCCTGGCTGCTTTCTGCCCTCATCCCCTTTGGATGCGGAATCCCTCTGATCTTTACCCCCACTATAACGGCTACGATGAATGAGGTAGAAAGCAGTAAACGAGGCCTTGTCTCCGGTACAATCATGACCATTAGGCAGCTCGGAGCTACTTTGGGACTTGCGATCTTTGGATCTTTATTTGCGAGAAGAACAGAGACAGGTTTTTACCTTGCACTCAAAGAAAACCCCGCTACCGAGAATCTTGACGGAACGACTTTTTCAGGACTTCTTGCGAAGGTCCCACGCGCTTTAGAGGCACTCGAGAGGCTCTCTAGCGGAACGCAGCAGTTTGTCTTGGAGAAGGCCCACGAGGCCTACAACAGTGCCTTTGTCAGCATCAATGGACTGACCCTCACCCTCTCTACTTTGGGACTTCTTGCTAGCATTTTGTTAATTCGAGTAAAACGCCCGTTACGGGATGGTGGAAAGAGAGCTTAACATGCTCGAGGGCGATTTTGCCCGTGGAATCAAGGGCAATTTTGCCCGTGGAATTAAGAGCGATTTTGCCTGAACCACTTCGACTTCCATACTTGTGATCTCCCAAAATGGGATGGCCCACCGCAGAAAGTTGTGCGCGGATCTGGTGGTAACGCCCCGTCTTCAGTTCAATTGCGAGCAGTGTACTTTGCTCTTTCCTCTCTAGAACTTTATAGGAAAGCAGCGCCTGTTTGGCTCCAGGAGTGCTCGGGGGAACAATTTTGGCATGAAACGCATCGTGCAAAAGAAAATGGTCTAGCTCTCCCTCCTTCTGGAGAACCCATCCTTCGACCCATGCCCTGTAGATCTTGCCCATCTCCCGCTTTTGAAGCGCAGCATTTAGCCGAACCAGCGCTTTGCTTGTACGAGCAAAAAGCACAAGACCTGCAACAGGCTTATCGAGGCGGTGCACAGGCTCGAGAAATGCGCGCCCCGGTTTGCCAAATTGCTCTTGCACCCATAGGCGCATCTCTTCATGCAATTGTGGCTGAACAAGCTCTCCGGCCTCTTTCCACGCAACCAGAAGATGGTTATCGCAGTAAATGATTTCTCTGTCTGACCACTTCATACATCAAAAGGGTAGCCGCTGTTGCTACATTGAGAGAATCGGCCACTCCCCTCATGGGAATGGCCACCTGAATATCTGCCGCATGCATCCAAAGCTCTGTCAGCCCAAGCTGTTCTGTCCCCACAACAAGCGCCACAGCCCCTGCTAAAGAGGCCTCTGTGTAGAGGGTCTTTGCAGAGGGAGTTGCGGCCACCACCTGGATCTTGTGTCTTTTGAGAAAATTGTAGGCATCGGGTCCTGTTGCTTCAACAACAGGCTGCGTAAAGAGGGTCCCGACACTGGCACGCACCACATTGGGATTGTAGATGTCTGTACACCTGTCGCACACAATCACCCCATGGGCGCCTGCGCCATCTGCCGAGCGCAAAATCGACCCGAGGTTGCCTGGCTTTTCTATGCCTTCTGCGACAATGAAAAAGGGAGAATCCTTCACTTTTAGACTTCCAAGCTCAAAGTGCATCTGCACAGCGACTGCAATCAGCCCGTCGGGCCGATCGCGGTAAGAGAGTTTGCGAAAAACCTCCTCACTGCAAAAGAGGGGATCGGTTCCCGTAGACTCGATCTGCTCAATCAAAGCCTTCTCATTCTCTCCGAGAAAAAGAGCGGGGCAAACAAATAGCTTTTGCAGCACTACACCGCCTTTGACCGCTCGAGTGACCTCGCGGAAGCCCTCGATGAGAAAAAGTCCCGACTCATCGCGTGCGCGCCGGTCCTGGAGTGTTAAAGCCTCTTTGATCTGTGGATTTTGTCTACTTGTAATCAAGCCAGCACCACCTTTGCAAAACAGCCGCTCGGCAGAGGTCTCTTCCCTGGACGCACCACCGGAATCACAAGCTCTCCCGCTACAGTCTCTCCTCCGAGCCTTAACTCCTCAAGCAAATGAGTCAAAATAAGAGGAGTCATTCCCGGAGTGTGGCAGGTGAGCGCAATAAAAAGGGGCTTCTCGGATAGAAGAGTGCGGCAAAGAGAGAGCAGCTCTGGAAGGTCCTGCTCGATCTTAAACAGCTCGCCCCCGCTGCCTCTGCCAAAGGTAGGAGGATCCAGAACGATCGCGTCGTAGCGCCGTCCCCGCTTGATCTCTCTTTTTAAAAACTTAAAGGCATCGTCGACAATCCAGCGAATCGGTAAGTGGCCAGCGCCACTGAGCGCCGCATTTTCTCTTGCCCACGCCACCATCCCATTCGAGGCATCCAAGTGACACACCTCAGCCCCTGCCCTCGCACAAGCCAACGTCGCTGCCCCCGAATAGGCAAAGAGATTGAGGAGTTGCACGGGGCGACCGCTTCTTGCCACCTGCTCCGCTGCAAAGCTCCAGACGCTTTCATGCTCGGGGAAGATGCCCATGTGCCCAAAATCGGTCGGCGCAATTTTAAAGCGGAGCCCTTTCCACTCTAATACCCAATGAGTGGGAAGTTTTTTAGCAAAACTCCAGCCCTTGCCCTCTTCTCGTGAAAAATAGCCATCTGCTCCGCGCCAGGCGCTCTGCTCAAGCTCGGGTTTCCACAGCGCCTGGGAACTTGGCCGCACAAAGGTAAATTCCCCAAATCGCTCGAGCTTTTGCTGATTCCCACTGTCTAGTAAAGCGTACATGGGGGCGATTTTAGCATAAAAGGTCAGTTTTGGGCTTAAGTTTTTAAGATAACTTTTATTTTTAATTTGAGCGGAACTGCAGCCCTTCTGTCGCTACAAGGCTCAATGCCCCATTCTCGTCCATCTCGATCACAAAAAGGGCGCAATTGGCAATGTAAAAATCGCGATACCCAACATCGTAGCCGCGACAAGAGGAATCTACCATGAAGAGTGTTTTCATCACGGCGTTGTGAGAGCCAACCAGAATCGTCTCTCCCCTATGTGTCCCGCCAACCTCTCGTATAAAACTCAAATTTCTAAAATAAACCTCTGGTAAACTCTCCATATCTGGTTGAGCTTTATAATGGATTTTTTCAGCAAAGGTCTTCATCCGCGCAAGATCCTCCTTCTCCTTCTGGATCACAGGTGCGTACACAGTTGCAGTTGCCCCTTCTAAAGAACCATACCACCTCTCGTGGAGACGCTCATCTGGTAGTGGCTCTAGCAGAGTACCCTGCCCCGCCAGGACAAGTCCTACTGTTTTGCAAGAGCGCAGAGAGGGCGAAGAAAAGGCCGCGTCAATTTGAACAGCATTTGCCAAAAGCTCAGCCCCTCTTTTTTGAGCCTGCACGACTCCCTCCTCTGTCAGATCAATGATCTCGCTACGAGCGGGCACGCTTTTTGTGACATTGGCCTCGGATTGTCCATGTCGCATGAAAATAAAGCGCGTACTCCCAGGCTTTTTTGTCTGTTTCAAATACTCCAAAGCTCGATTGGCTACAGAAGGAATTTCCTTAAACTGCTCGTTTTCTTGCACTAGAGTTAGCGTAGTCAGTGTCTTTGGAAAATCGTGGAGCTGTTCGGAGGAATTGGCAGATAAAAACCCCATAAGCGCTGTGAAAGTAAAAACTATATATCTGTACATTTTAAATGATCCTATATTGAAAATAGCGGAATTTTAGATTATAGAGGATTGGAATTATGCAGAAAATAATAAAAAACTATACGATTAAAAAATTGATTTAAAGCGAAGACGCTAAGCCACAGTGTCGCAAAGATTTTTTATAAATCGCCCGCAACCAGTTTTTTCCGCGTCTTTGCGTGAGCATCGTTTTTTTATTGAAAAAATCGGCAATTTAGACTAAATTATTCACAAATTTGGAGGTTGTCATGTCTATTCCACCACTTCAAAACTCAACTAAATCATTGTCAGATGGCGCTGTGCTTAAATCTCCAGCTCCTGTAGGGCAAGTCAGCTGCAATTACACGCAATTTGCCAGCTCTTCGCAATCCTCCTCAAGCGAGAGTTTTTTATCCACATGCTGGAGCAGTATCGCCTCTGCCATCGCCTCGGTCTGGAACTACCTTGTCAATCTACTGTGTGGCAAAGGCTCGTCAAATTCAACATCTCAACAAACTCAAACTAGCCCACAAGCCACATCGGGACAAACAACTGAATCAACAACTGGGTCAACAAGCGAATCTAGCGGCCAAGTCTGGGCCACTAGAGTCCAGGCAATGAATCAGCTATTAAACACAGCAACTCTCGGATTGGCCCCAGACTTAGAGCCCTACAGAGCTAAATTTTTTGACGACGTGCAAACACTTCTATATAGAGGCAAAGTGGATGATTTTTTTGCGATTCCAGACCCCAAGATACGCCTGCGAGTATTCAGGATCTTTCTAGATTGTTATGCAGAATTAGAAATTCGCCTTCTTTATGCAGCCGACCAGCTCAACACCCCGGGAATTGTGGAAGGACAAAAGCAGCAGCTCGAGGCAAGATTGACTAAAGTACTTCAATGGATTACAGCATTTGGACAAGATACTGCATTTAAGTCTGTTTTCTCTAGTCCACAAATGTATGCTCGAGTGACGCTACTAGGAACAATGGAGCGCTCATTGATCAAAGCAAGACAGGAGCAAGGAGCTGCTTGGAATCACTCCTGGCAGAATGTTACAGACCTACTAAATTTTGTAAAAACGCAACACTAAGGGGAAATTTGCCTCTTAGAGCTTGTCATATGCTGCAAATAACAAAAAACTACACAAAATCCATACCTCTCCAATAAATGGCGAGATATGGATTTTAAAAGAGCAAGGGTGACTGCTTGTAAACCCCTCCCTCGTTACCGAGTCTGGATCTGTTTTGACGATGGATTAGAAGGAGAGGTAGATTTAAGCAACCTTGTTGGCAAAGGAGTTTTTGAAGCCTGGGACTCTGTAGAGTTCTTTAACCAGGTTAGAGTGGATTCAAAAAGCGATACATTGGCCTGGGGAGATGACATTGATTTAGATCCCTATGTGCTTAGAAACAAACTCCAAGGTAAATAATCTTATGCGCTACACTCTATATGATGCAATTTCGGCGGCCCCCACCTTTAAATCCTGGTGATAAAGTTGCAATCCTATCACCGTCCTCTGCTATGCCTTTTCTATTTCCTTGGGTATACGAACAAGGAGTGGAGAGGATCAGCCAGGTTTTTGATCTAATTCCTGTAGAATTTCCCTCGGCTCGCAAAAGCCCAGAATATCTATCGAAAAATCCACAAGCACGAGCAGACGACATCAACCATGCATTTGCTGATCCCTCGATCAAAGCCGTCATAGCAACAATAGGGGGCAACGATCAAATCAGGATTCTTCCCTTTTTAAATGAAAAACTCATCGCTGCGAACCCCAAAATTTTTATGGGCTACAGTGATTGCACCAATCTGCATTTGTTTCTTTGGAACTTAGGGATTGTTTCCTTTTACGGAGGAGCGGTAATGACCCAATTTGCTATGGGTGGAGGCATGCAATCTTATACCGTTCATTCAATTAAGAGAGCCCTTTTTCATTCTTCCATTGGCAAGGTCAGCGCAGCTCTTGAATACAGTGACGCAGATCTCGACTGGGCAGATGAGCAAAATTTATGCCGAACGCGCCCCCAATACCGAAGTGACGGATGGCATTGGCATAATTGCCAAGACCAAACCATTAAGGGAATACTATGGGGAGGATGTCTTGAGGTTCTCGAGTTACACTTGTCTGTTAAAAAATATTTGCCAGACTTTGAAAAGTTGAACGGAACTGTTCTTTTTATTGAAACTTCGGAAGAGATGCCATCTGAAGGTTTCGTATATCGCTTTATCGCAGCCTTAGCTGAGCTGCATCTGCTAAAAAAATTTAAAGCTATCTTAATGGCTTATCCCAAGGCGCAATTTCTCAATCGATTACCTCCAGAAGGCCGAGAACCATTTATTCTCAACCAACGAAATGCTGTAAAAAATGCACTACAGGATTACAACGCCCCTATTCCAGTGATATTTAACATGAATTTTGGACATACAGATCCTCAGATGATCATTCCTAACGGAGGGTCGGCAATAATCGATTGTCTGGGTAAAACAATTGAATTGCTGTGAACCCCAGTAGACTCTTGCATCATTCATTTCCTTGCCCCTGCCCTCTAAAAACTATATATTTGTACATTTTAAATGAGCCTATGTTGAAAACGGCCCAATCTTAGGTTATCGATTTCTGCATTGCTTAAACACATTGTAGCTCATATGCAGACAGGAAGCCGACTACAGCAATTCATGCAAGTCCTTCCCATGCTATCCAAAGGTCAGATACAGAAATTGGTGAAGGAGTTAAAGCTCCAAGGTTCAATTTTTAGTAAAGGAACCACTAGAAGCGCACTTTGGTTCCCTGTCTCAATTGCGCCGAAATAAGGCAATGGATGCAATAGCGATGCAATACAACACTTTAATCACTTCATTATAAGAGGGTTGCAAAAAGTGTAAAAAACGTCTTTAGACGCAATAACTGCAGAGTTACAGCGCCTTCCAAAAGCTATCTAGGTGTTCCTTTTTTTAGTTTGTCAGCTTCAAGATGGACCATCAAATGGCTAAAGTCCGGTGAGCAAAAAAACGGAAACTCCACCCTATGGAGGGGCTTGCAAAACTCCATTTGGAGCCAAATTCGCGCTTTCGGCACCAGATTTTAGATTTCTCGCAAACCACCTATGCCCAAAAGGATATGTCAGTTTGCGAGAAACTAACCCCGGCGCCAAAACCATCACTGTGCTGCTTGTCAAAGCCATTGGAGCTGCCATCCCCCAAAAATTATTGAAGCATACTTTAGTAGCCTAACCCTCTCCAAATATAGCGGCACACGGACTTTTATTTTTTGTAAATTATTTTAAGTAAAACGCTTATGAAAATCAGCTATCAAATTCGGGTTCTGGGCAGCAAAACTGACGAACTAAATTCAATAAATTTCTTAAACCTCTACTGGTTAGGCTGTTGAGGAGGAAGCACAGTAAGAGGGGTACGGATGATACGGGCTATGTTTTTGATTGTTTCATCGAGCCTGCTGAGCAAATCCTTCCACTCCTCTAATCCAAAGGTTTTATCTTGAACCATAGTGTTGTATTCATCATAAAAAAGCTTACTACGTATTTCCATTTCTTGTAGATACTCATTTTTCAAATACCAAGAATCAAATAACTTCTGACCAAATCCTTCACCGATCTGCTTGTTAAAACTACCTAGTTCTTGATCTAAAGAGTTAAAGAGTCTCAGAAAATCTGTCCGAACCGACAAAACATTTGCAGTTTTATCTTGAGAGGCAGTTGCAAATACTCCACTTGAAGATCCTGAAGAATTAGAATTACTAGAAGAATTAGAATTACTACTAGAGCCGCAAAGCCCTTTGAGCCATTGCCAGAAGGAAGAAAGTAGCCCAAGGAAATTGTTAAAGAGCTCAGATAGGCAATTTTTATCGCTCTTAGAAGAACTCTCTATGGAGGAAGAATCGCTTCTTTGCCCGTAGGCAACTGTAGCGCTCTTTTCGCGTTTTTGCAAAGAGTCGAGCGAGCTGTTTTGCAATGAAATTATTTTAAATTCATCTTGAACCTGAATCACAATAAACTCCAATATAAAAAAATTTTCCTATACTCTTCGTTTAATTGCAAGATAAATGATTTATTGAAAAGCTTATGAAAAATTTATTGCACTGTGAGGTCTAAAGATTTATTGGTGGCAGTATAAAGCCAAATAATCTTATGCTCTATCTAAATTCTCAAAATTTACTTTTGCAAGATCTGATACAGCAAGCCAAGGGCAAAGTTTGTCGCAAGAAGCTGCGTCTTCTCCCGGCCGAAGGGGAAAGAGTATTTTTCTACACAGGGCCTGTGGCCTCTTTCTCCAGCGGCGATGAAACAGGTGCCCACGGGAAGTGTGGAGTCAGAGGGTCCAGGACCCGCTAGCCCCGTTACGGCCAGTCCATAGTCGGCTGCCGTGTGGTTGAATAAACCCCCTAGCATCTCGAGCGTGGTCTCTTCACTCACAGCCCCTTTTTGCGCTAAGGTCGCAGGTAAAACACCTAGGCAATTGGTTTTCAGCTGCTCTGAATAGGTGACAAAGGAGCCGAGAAAATAGTCCGAGGCGCCGGGGATGCTCGTGAGCTTGGCGGCCACTCTTCCCCCCGTGCAAGATTCGGCAAGAGCTAAGGTCTTTTGATGGGAAACCATCCAGCGCAAAATAGCCTCTTCAAGCAGCCCTGCTTGACTCTCAAACCAGTTGCGGGCAAAGGCGTTTTGCAAAGCGGCTTTGATGGGAAAGAGGCGCTCTTTTGAAGAGGCGGTCAGCGTAATGGTGAGAAGGCCATCGGATGGGTAGATCCCAAACCGCACTCCGGGATGGAGAGGCTCTAGTTTGCGCAAAATAGGATCAATGGTACTTTCTGACACGCCAAATAGATGCAGGCTATCTGTTGCTAAGGGAAGCTGTTTGCTGTAGCGCTTTTTGAGAAAGGGAACGACCTGCTCTTCAAAAAGCGCCTTCATCTCTACGGGAACACCGGGCAATGCGATGAGAGTGCAGCCTCCTTGTCCTCTTTTTTTCTCAAGGACAAGGCCAAAAGCCGTGCCAATGGAATTGGGCAAAGCGTGCGCCGTGCGAGGAATCGTTGCTTGATTTTCTAAGGAGAGATCGCGATTCCCATAACGTTTTTTAAGATCGGCAAGGAGCTCTTCTTTCAGCACAAGCTCCGTATCAAAGAGCTTAGCAAGGCTCTTTCGCGTCACATCGTCGAGAGTAGGCCCGAGCCCGCCCGTTGTCAGAACAAGGTCAGCGCGCCCGAGCGCTTCCCCTATCGCTCTTTCAATCGCCTCATCACTGTCTGGGATACAGGCATGAGCAGAAACGGTGAAGCCGCAGGCCATCAATCTCTTGCCGATATAGGCGGCGTTGGTGTTGATGACCGACCCTCTAAGCAGTTCTTCCCCAATAAAGATGCATTCTACACGCACCTCAATTCTCCTTGCAGTTTTGGATGGTGATGAATCCATGATACACAGGAAACCCCAAGTCGCAAAGAGGAAATGATCCGCTCTCCCTTATAGATAAAAGCTGTCGGACGGGTATGTGCTCTTAGCCAGCGGCTGAGGCGTAAATAGAGCTGACTGTTTGGCAGATCGCGCGGAACCTTGACAATCTCCTCTGTCTGCGGATCTTGGTAGATCTGCGGGTAGGAAAACTGGATTCCCCAAGGGATGCTGGCAGATCCCTGCACAAGGGGATGGATCTTCTTCTCGAGACTTGAAAAAATAAAATCATGCATCTGGAGCTGAAGAACAGGGCGCAAAGGCTTAACGAGCACTTTTTGCTGTCCCACCTCCATGGCATAGAGCAGAGAGGAGTCGGTTGTCCAGATGGAAGAAAAAAAGGGGCGCAGAGAGGGATCTTGAATGAGCTCTCCCCTTTTTAAACTCTCGGCATAGCGCCCATAGAGATCGAGAAAGCTCTTTGGAGAAATTTCCACTTCAGTCTCTTTGACAGGCTGACTCACGATGTAGAGAGAAAAATCCCCAAGATGGGTCAGTAGCGCCTCCATTTCGTTTGTATCCAGGAGAACTTGATGCTTGAGGCTCCTGGCAACGCGAAGGGTCCCTTCACGTGTTTTGTCGCTTTTTCTGATCATGTTCAATTTGCCTCCTTCTCGAGAGAAGCAGAAACAAAAGAGCTCCGCAAAAGATCGCGCTGTCGGCTACATTGAAAGAGGGATAGCCATAGCCCCAGAAGGTGAAAGAGAGAAAATCGACAACGTGGCCATAGAGAAAGAAATCGATCACATTCCCCAAAGCACCTGCAAAGATCAGCGCAAAGGCCACCTCTTGATTCTTGGGTACACGTCTAAAAGCCAAGAGGAAAAGTAAGAAGAGGATAAACCCTAAGCGAAAGGCAAGGAGAAGATAGGGGTAGTGTGCAAAAAGTCCCCACGCGGCTCCTTTGTTGGTGGTATGGGTGAGGGCAAAGTCGATACCGAAAAAGCGGGAAAAAATGGGAAAAGTGTCAAAAAGAGAAAAGTGGGCAATCACTAGCCGCTTAGAGAAAAAATCAAGGAGAAGGACACAAAGTCCAATCATCCCTATCTTACAAAAGGCCCTTTTCATACTTATTTTGCGCTTCGACTGTCATGATCGCGTATGGGATTGCCTCTAAGCGTTTGCGTGGGATCTCTTCGCCTGTGATATCGCAAATCCCATAGGTGTTGTCTTGGATTTTCTCTAAGGCGCGATCGATCTGTTTTAAAATCTGCAGCTCTTTGTCGGTCAGCTGCAGGCTCACCATCCGATCAAAATCGTCTGTTCCCTCATCGGCCTGATGCTGAGAATACCCCTTTGATTCGGCTTGAGTCTTCACATCTTGACTCGTTTCCCGGACGATTTTGGTCATTTCGCGACGCATTTTTTCTAAACGAGCTCGAAACTCTTCAATCTCCGATTTTTTCAGTGGCATGGGCCTCCTCACTTTTCACATGTTCAATAGCATCTTTTAACTCATCGACATCTTTGAAACGGCGGTAGACACAGGCAAAACGAATGTAGGCTACTGTATCTAGCGTCTGGAGATGCTTCATCACGATCTCTCCAAGCTCTGTCGTCTCAATTTCTCGAATCTGGCGCTCGAGCAGCTCCATGCTGATCCGATAGGCCAAAGCACGTACCTGCTCACGACTGACACGCGTGTGGCGACAGGCGGCATCGAGCCCCTTAATCAGCTTTTCCTGCTCAAAGTCCTCATAACGCCCATCCCTTTTGCGCACCTGAATCACCAGATCCACTGTCTCAAAGGTCGTAAAACGCTTCTGGCAATTCAAACATTCTCTTCTGCGGCGAATCGCATTAGATTCTGTCGCATTGCGAGAATCGGTTACCTTTAGCTCTTCATGATTACAAAAAGGACAACGCATCTTTTGCCTTTTAAAAGAAGGGGTTGTTTTTGCACAACAAAGGAGTTCGGAGGAGGTGGGATTCGAACCCACGAAACGCTTATCACGTTTACACGCTTTCCAAGCGTGCTCCTTCGGCCGCTCGGACACTCCTCCAGATTGCGGGCAGAGCATACATGACAAATATTTAAAGAGCAAGAAAAGAAGAGGATCAATACTTTTTTATTTAAAAACAGACAAAGTCGAGATAAAATGAAGCACTTCATATATACTGGATCCTCATGTACCGCCTCCTTCTTCTGTGCCTCTCTTTTATTCTCCCGCTCGCAGCTTCGGAAAAGCCGCTGATTCTCGTGACGATCGCCCCCTACGGCTACCTGATCGAAAGAATCGCGGAAGAGACCGTGGAGGTTGCCACTGTGATCCCAAGCGGGGTCAATATGCACATCTATGAACCGACTATTCGCGAGCTCACCTCTGCGCAAAGAGCCTCTATCTGGTTCCAGGTGGGCGAGACCTTTGAAGAGCGAGCGGGGAAAACTCTGCAAGAAAAAAACCCCCATCTCAAGCTACTGGCCCTTTGGAAAATGGTTCCTCTTCTTGAGGGAGGCTGCTCTCACTGCAAGCATCACGACACCAGAGATAGGCACATCTGGACAAGCCCAAGGCTTATCCTTGTGCAGTGCCACGAAATGGCCAAAGTGCTGACCCTTCTACAGCCACAGCACGAGCAATTGTATAGGAAGAATTTGGAAGCTTTGGAAAAAGAACTTATAGAGCTCGATGGCTATATCCACGAGCAGCTCAAGCCTTTGCAGGGCAGCGCACTGCTTGTCTCCCACCCTGCCTTTGGTTACTTCTGCAAAGACTATGAGATCACCCAGCTCTCTGTGGAATCTTCGGGAAGAGATCCACTGCCTAAAGATGTGGAAGATATTTTGAAAAAAGCGCAACACTACAAGGTCCGCGCTGTATTTACACAGAAAGGATACAACAACAAGGGGGCAGAGCTCATC
>JABDDY010000010.1 GCA_013287365.1 Chlamydiota bacterium | reverse complement strand
GGGGGAATTTTAAATAATCAAATTTTCGTCTTTATAGCGGCGATACGGACCAGCTTTTCGTCAAGAGCCGTTTCTTGGATACGCCCGCTTAAGAGGGCCTGTTTTAACCCCTCTAGGGCGCGAGGAATGGTCTCCTCATAGAGACGTCTCATTTGGTCCTCATCTGAAAATGTCGTGTAAAGCAGCAGGTCCGCGCCTGCCTCAAAAGCTTGTACTGCGATTTCCTCGGGCGTAAAGTGGTTTTCGAGCGCTCCCATATTGAGGGCGTCTGTGACCACAAGGCCAGCAAAGCCAAGCTCTTCCCGTAAAAGATCGATCACCGGCTTAGAAAGGCTGCTGGGGCGGCCGCTTGGATCAATCGCAAGGCAGGCCAAATGGCCCACCATTACAGCCTCTACCCCAGCTGCAATGAGGGCGCGAAAGGGCACCCATTCGACAGTCTTTAGTCTCTCTAAAGAGTGGTCGAGAAGGGGAAGATCGTGGTGAGAATCTACAGCTGTATCCCCATGCCCAGGAAAATGTTTGGCGCAAGCCATGACCCCCGCCTGCTGCATTCCCCTAACCATCAGTACCCCTGCGCGCGCTACTGCCTCCGGATCGCTTCCATAGCAGCGGTTTTGCATCAAGAGGTTTGCGCTATTGTTGTAAATGTCGACAACCGGCGCAAAATTGAGGTGAATACCCCCTAGACGACACTCTCGGCCCAGCTCCAGGCCAGCTAGGAGCAATTCTTCATCGCTGAGCTTTCCTAGAAGAGGCGCTTTTGGCAGAGGAGGAACATCCTTAAGACGCATCCCGAGGCCAAATTCGGCATCTTGACAGTAGAGGAGCGGCGCAGAGGGCAGCCCTTTAGAAAGCTCTTCTAACCGCTCTATAGCTTGGGCTTGCAGAGGGAGGGTTCCCTGCATAAAAATGACCCCTGCTGGGGGGTGTTTGGCCATGAAGGCAGAGACCCTCTCCAGGTGGGAGGGGCCCAGAGAGGAGGAAAGGGGGAGAAGGAAAAGAGCGCTGAGTTTTTGATCTAAGACTTGAGCCTGAGCTTTGCAAGTCATTGAAAATAAACATGTTAAGATAAAAATTGCGATTTTCACAGGCCTTAAAACACCTCTTTTTCGATCTAAAGCTTATATAGGAACAAAAAAATTATGTCTACTTATTTTTATATTTAAATAAAGTATTATTTTGTATATAATAAGAACATATAATGATAAATATACAAGGATAATTATGACTGGTTTTATAGAACGCAATTTAGTTAATTTAGCGAACCGCAGCTGGGCTGAGTTCAACTACTCATTTCGAGAGGCACTCTCCACTTCCAGCCTAGACAAAATCCCAAAACTAATTCAAGAGATGGCCACAGAGCAAAACTGCATCAATTCTTGCGCTAAGCAAACCAAGGAGTTTTGTCCGTCTGGATCTGCGTTACAGAATGACTTAAATGAAAAACAGAAAAAAGCAGCTACAGCGATTGCTTACGCGACCAAGCGTCTTCATCTTCTCCAAAATGGAACAGCCCCTGCATCTCCAAATAATGCCGCTACTCAAAAAGCAGAGGCCAAAAGGCTTGCAGACACTGCAAGACAAGCTTTTAGACAATCCAATCAAGATCCGAATGCTTTAAGAAGCCTTATACGTCAAATGCAAAAGACCCAGGCCCAACTACTCACTCTCAAAACTCAGATGGCTGAGCAGTTTCCCAACGAAATCGATGGACGCTTGGAAGTGGCCAGTGAAGAGAAAGAAGTAACAGGTTATCTGGCTCTGCTAGAGGCTGCCCTCGCCGCTCTAGACAAAAACCAAACATATTCTGCTCCTGCGCAAAAGAGCCCGCAAATCACAACCACTACTCCCCTAATAGTAGAAAAGACAAAGTCTCCTTCTCTATGGACAGTCTTATTGCAACTGCTGGACGAAATTTTTGGCTGTTTCTTTGGCCCTTCTAAAAAAGAAGCTCCAAAGCCACAGCTCATAGCTCCTGTTACTGCTGCGTACACTCTAGCCCCTGCAGCAGTGCCAAAACGAAAGCCTACAGATCCCATTGGTCTCTACAATAGAACAGGCGCAGAGTGTTGGGCCAATTCTGTCCTCCAGCTCGTATGCAACTCCCCTTCCCTTCGCAAGGCTATTAATCAGAGCGGGATTAAACCCCTGCAACATCTTGTACAAGGTTACGAAAGGGATCAACGAGAGGGCACTCAAACAGTTGACTCCAATCAGCTCCGCGCGCTTTTAAAGGCTCTGCCCCATACCTCTATAGACAATGCATGGCAACAAGATGCTGCAGATGCTTTAAGGGGAATTTTAAATGCGCTTGGAAAACAGATAACTTTCCAAAGCAGTAGCCAGACTCGCTCAACCCAAGAAGATCACCCCATCCTAAGCTTCAATTTAGCTGGTGTTCTGGGCGGAACTCGCATACAAGATCTTTTTAATTTCTACATTGGTGGACTCCAGCTCACAGATCAGAATGTAGCGATTACAAAAAGCCTGGCTCAAGCTCCCGATGAGCTCTATTTAGAAGCTAGGCGGTATGACCAAAATAACAAGAAAATCACCACGGCTCTTGAAGTGAACGATATTCTTCGAGCAAACGACTCTCAATATCTACTCACAGGATGTATCATTCACCAAGGTTCAGGCATCCGGGGTGGTCACTACATGTCTTTGGTTAGAAAAGCAAATGAGTGGTTCTTGTGCAACGACGCGAGGACTCAGAAAATATCTGACCAAGCTGCCAAACAATTCATTTCAAGCCAAGGCACCCTATTCCAGTATCAAAAAGTTCAGTGAAATAGCCGACTAAAGTCGTGAAAGGTTATGTAGACAAAAAAGGCGATGAGGAGAAACACAAAGGGCAAAAGGAGCCTCTCCATCGTCTTTGCCTTTAGCGGTTTTTTGGTCACGCTTTCGACAAGTGCAAGCAAGATGTAGCCTCCGTCGAGCACGGGAACGGGGAGCAGATTGAAGAGCCCTAAATTGAGGCTAATCATCGCAAGCCAAAAGAGTCCTTCCTTAAAGCCAATCAGCCAACTACTGTGCACCATCTGCACTATTCCGACAGGACCTGTCAGGTTTTTTGGACTTAAAAAACCTGTAATGAGCGCTTGCAGCGTGCGAAAAACCTCCTGAAAAACCCCTCCAAAGAGCTGCCAGGGAGAAGGGTTGTAACGGACCTGCTGATCTTGGAGGAAAACCCCGAGCATCAGGCTCTTTTTTTGCAGCTCAAATGCCTCAAGAGCCTCTTCCCTTTCCTTCTCGTCTTTGATCTGTTCAATGGCTTTTAGCCGTGCAGAGAGTTTCAACTCGTAAGCGGCTTTCTGCTCCGAGGTAAAGGGATAGTCTTCCCTCGCAATCGGTACGACAGAGCGCAGTAGTCTAAAATCTCCAGCTGCCTGGGTGAGCTGATTGGTTCCAATGGAATTGATGATCTTTTCCAAATAACCGATGTCATAGGAGGTGGCAAAGCGGCGATCGGCCTCCTTCCAAGAAGGAGGTGTAGAGGACTGCCTTTCTACGATGATCTGCGCATGGTGTTTTTGCAGAGCGCCGAGAAGACCATAGCCATTGACAATGGGAAGGCCGTCAACGGCTACGATGCGATCTCCATTTTCCAAAGGAATTTCCATCGAGGAGCGATCAGACTTTGCAAAGCCTATTTGCGCCTTGGAATGTTCATCGACATACCCGAGCCCCGACTCTACAATCGCCTCAGGAGTTAAGCTGTAGGGAATGAAAAAAAGGTCATCGGCTTTTTGATGAGTCAGCCCCGCCACATAGCGCCAATCGTCGATCTCTCCCATCTGAGCCTCTCCAAGACGCAAATCGGCAACCTTGAGGCGTGGCACACGGGTGAGAAAGGTCGAGCCACTGCGCTCCACCGTTAAAAGGACCTTTGGTTCATTGAGAAGAGCGAGCAGTTGCTCCTTGGAAAAAAGAAGCTCGCCATCGAGCCAAACGAGGCGATCGCCATAGACAAGCCCGCTATCTTTTAGAGGGGAGCCCTCTTGAAGAGGATTGGGCTTTCCATTGGCTAGCTGATCGTAGAGCAGGTAGTTAGCTGGTGCAAGGGTTGTCAGGATGTTTAGCCCGCGCTCAGGACCCTTCAGGCTAGGGGAAAAGCCAAAGTCATACTCAAAGGGCTCCTCATGACCTGTGAAATAATCGACCTTCTTGCCCTTGATGATTGCTGTTTTGTCTCCAAGGTAGGCACCATAGAGAAGATCTTGATACCCTTTGATGGAATGGCCATTGAAGGTCTCGATAAGATCCCCTGGGCGAACCCCCTCTTTGTAGAGCGGCGAATCTTTCTCTACCTCCCCAATGTAATGGGTAAATTCTTGGAAAGGTTTGAACCTTCCTCCGACAAACCAGAGCAGGGAAAAGGCAATGAAAGCAAAGGCCATATTGGCAAGAGGCCCCATAAAAGCGACCTGGATGCGTTGCCAAGGGGTTTTGCCAAAAAATCCATCGGGGACCTGGTAGGGTTCAATCGAACCCTTCTTCTCGGTGCCCGCCATTTTGACATAGCCACCAAAGGGCAAACAGCCGATCTTCCACTTCACCCCCTTGTACTGCCACTCATAAATGGATTTGCCAAATCCAATGGCAAAGACCTCCACCCTGATCCCGACACGTCTTGCCATCCAGTAGTGGCCAAGCTCGTGAATGAAGACCAAAAAACCGATTCCGAAGAGGGCGAGTAAAATAGATAAAAGATTCTCTAACATTTGTATAAGTATCACATCTTAGCCGCTTCTTGTCGAGCTCGGGCATCGACCCCAACCACTTTTTCCAGGGTTAGAGAATTTTCTACTGTGTGCTTTTCCATGAGCCTTTCAAGTTTTTGCCCGATCTGGCTCCACCTTATCTCTCCGCTTAAGAAACGAGAGACGAGCACCTCGTTGGCAGCATTCATGTAGCAAGGCATGCTCCCCCCAACCCTCATGGAGTCATAGGCCAGCTTTAGACACTTAAAACGATCCAGATCTGCAGGAAAAAAATTAAGGGCTCGCTGCCTTTGAAAATCAAAGGGCGGAAGGGGGCTCTCAAGACGCTTTGGATAGGTCAAGGCATATTGGATAGGAAAAAGCATATTTGGCTCGGAGAGCTGAGCCAAAATCGAGCCATCGACAAAGGCCGCAAGACTGTGGATGATCTGCTCGGGATGGATGACCACCTCGATTTTGCTAGCGGAGATACCGTAGAGGTGGTGCGCTTCGATCATCTCGAGCCCCTTATTCATGAGTGTTGAGGAATCGATCGTCACCTTAGGGCCCATGCGATAATTGGGATGACAAAGAGCCTCTGCAACGCCCACATGTTCGAGTCGCTCGTTGCTATACTCCCTAAACGGTCCCCCTGAGGCAGTGAGGATAAGGCGCTCAATAAATCGGGGGTTTTCTCCCTTTAAACATTGAAAAAGAGCGGTGTGCTCACTGTCGACAGGAATTAAAGTCGCCCCTTTCTCCTTCACAAGTTGCATCACAAGCTCTCCTGCCGCTACAAGGGTCTCTTTGTTGGCAAGAGCAACAGATCGTCCCTTCTCCAAAGCACGCAGAGTGGGGACAATCCCCTCTGCTCCAGAAATAGCTGAGAGCAAAAGGTCAAAAGGGCCATCAGCAGCCAGGCTTGCAACCCCCTCTGGCCCCGCTAAGACCGGGATGTGCGGCAGCCTTTTCTCCACCTCGAGAGCGCGCTCCTTATCCCATATCGCAACAACTAGAGGAGCAAACTCTTGCGCTTGAGAAATGAGAAGCTCACTATTTGTGCGGGCAGCTAAGGCCGTGATTTTGAGCTCTTGTTTTAAATGAGTCACAATCTGCAAGGCACTTTTGCCAATCGATCCTGTACTTCCTAATATTGCAATGCGTTTCATCTTCAGGGTGTTTTAATTATTTTTTTCCAAATCGTGCCTGTGCCCGAAGGAATCATTCGGGCACAGGCACGAATACTCAATGATTTGCCTATCCACCTGAAAAACACCCTTCTTTTCTCTGTGGGCTCTGTGAGCTCTGTGGTAAAAAATAAAATTAGCAACCACAGAGATCACAGAGCTCACAGAGAGGGGATTGCTTAGCCCACACATTATGAGCCATCAAAATCACCATCAAATCTTTTTAATCAAAAGACCCTCTGCTCTAGCCAGTTTAAACCGAGAGGCGAGTAAACAAAAAGCAAAACAAATGCCAATGACAACAGTGATCAGTCCAGAGGTCGAAAGAGCAGTCCCATAAGCAGAGAGAATATGGCGAGAGAGAGCGACAGCAACAAAGGAGCAAAGGCTTCCCAAAAGAGCAGCTATCACCACAAGAGTTTTGAGCTTGTGGGTAAGCAGTCGAGCAGCGAGTACGGGACCGACAAGAAGAGCTAAGAAAAGCAGTACCCCCACCGCCCGAAAAGCGCCGACAGCGGTGACGCTCGCAAGCAGAAGAAGCAAAAGATTACAGACCCCTGGAAAGAGACCGAGCAAAGAGGCAAGCTCGGGATCAAAAGCGCTGACGGTAAACTCTTTAAAAAAAAGAGCTAGGCTCACGCTACTGAGCAAAAAAAGGCCAAAAGCGAGCTTTAAGTCCCCAAACTCTAACCCATCGACATTGCCCATGACCGCCTCAACGCCGAGGTGCACATTGCGCGTAAAGAGGGTCACAAGAAGCACCCCCAAAGCAAAGAGAGAGGTGAAGACAAGTCCAACGCTTGCCTCTGCTTGGAGACGGAGGGCATGGGTAAAAAAATGGGTCAGCAAAACAGTGAGCAGTCCGCTGACTAAAGAGGCCACCAGCAGCGCCTTTGTATCTAAAAGCGATCCAAAAATAAGGTAAGAGAGCGCGATGCCAACTAAAATTGTATGAGAAAGAGAGTTGGCGAGCATCGCCATCTTGCGAAGGACCAGAAAACTACCGACAAGCGCGCTGCTAATCGAGAGAAAAACAAGCACAAAGACTTGGATCTCATCAGGGGCTAGCTCTGCAAAGGAGAGCTCTCCACTCATCAAGAGCCAGAGCCTCTGAAAAAAGAGGGCGCAAAAAGAGAAAAAGGTTTTCTTCCAATAGGGATTCATCTGGGAATGATTTGCTGGTGAGGATCGCGTCTCGGATGTTTGAGCAACTCTCCGAGCTCTTTTTCCACCTCAGGGGTTAAAATATGTTCCATCTCCTCGGCGCTGCGGTGCACTTTTTCGCTCCCTTGTCCCATGTGAACAAGATAAACTTCCCAAAGTCTATGCAGACGGACGATTTTCGCAGCGATTTTCTCTCCCTCTTTCGTCAGCTCAAAACTCCCCTCTTCGGTGCGAAAGATCCATTTCTTTCTGCGCATCCGCCAAAGATTCCACGAGAGGGACAAGGGAAGAGGTCCAGCTGCTTTATAAAACTGCTTCATCAGATTTTCCTGGCGGCAGCGCACTTTAAAGGCAAGGAGGCGCAGCTCCCGGATGAGATAGCCGCGCTGTGGAGCCAGCAAAAGTGCAGCAAGACAAAGGAAGGTAGCCGAAAGAGCGATCATCGGCCCTGTAGGCAAAGAGAGTCTGGGAAGATGGAGCCAAAGGGGGATCTCCACAGCTAAGTAGTTACCCAAAAACCCAGAGGTCATCCCAAAAAAACCAGCCACCCAAAAAAAGGTAGAAAGGTGAGCAGAGAGCTGCCTAGCGCCAGAGGCTGGAGCAACGAGCAGACTGGAAATGAGCACAAGTCCCACACTGCGCATCCCGACAACGAGCGAGAGGCCGAGCAGAAAGAGCAAAAGACCATTTAGCCACTTCGCATTTAACCCGCTGAGCTGCGCTAAACCTTGATCAAAATGGATCAGGGAGATCGGGCGAAAAAACAGAAGAAGAAGAGCCACAATCAGCAGGGTCAAAATGCCATAGAAGAAAACATGCGCATCTGTCATCGTCGCCGCTTGTCCATAGAGAAAGAGCTGAATCTGTTTATACCAAAGGGGGTGGCTCATCTGCAGACGGCTTGCGAGCAGTACCCCCAGGCCAAAAAAAAGCGAGAGAGTAAAGCAAAGGGCAGAATCGGCCTTAATCGACAATTTTTTCTCCAAAAAATGGATCAGGGCAAGGGCGAGAAAAACGGTGACAAGAGCGCCTCCGAGAACGGCCAAGGAAAAAAGGCTCTCTGATTGAGAGGCCAAAAAAGCCAGACAGAGACCGCTTAAGGCCACTCCTGGATAGGCCGCATGAGCAAGGGCCTCACCAAGAAGAGAGCGCCTCTGCAAGAAGACCAGAACGCCGATCAGAGAGGAAGAAAGCCCCATCAGCATACAGGCAATTGTAGGAGCGCGCAGCACCGGATCTGTGAAAAAACTCCATAGGCTCATCACTAAAACCCGCTTGTCCGATTTTCCGTTAACTTCTTGGCTTGAGTAAGTAAGTGGGCGCTCTGACCATAGGCGCGCTGGATATTTTCTAAGGTAAAGACCTTCTCGGTCGGACCATAGGCAATTAAACAGGTATTTAAAAACATCACCCAGTCGTAGTAGTCTCTCACTGTCGAGAGGTCGTGATGGGTGATGAGAAGTGTTTTGCCCTCTTCTTTGAGCTCGTTAAGAAGCGCTGCAAGTGCTTTTTCTGTCGCAAGATCAATCCCTGCAAAAGGCTCATCCATAAAATAGAGCTCGGCTTCATGGACAAGAGCTCTTGCAAAAAAGACCCTCTGCTGCTGTCCTCCTGAAAGCTCACTGATCTGACGATTGCAAAACGCGGCCATCCCCACTTTCTCAAGAGCGGCAAATGCAGCCTCTTTTTCTGCTTTTCCCGGCCACTTAAAAAACCCGAGACGCCCATAGGTTCCCATCAGCACAACATCGAGAACGGTTGCTGGAAAATCCCAATCGATGCTGCTGCGCTGCGGAATATAGGCCATTTTACTCTTCACTTCTTTGAGAGAGTTTCCGAGCAGCTTGATCTCTCCCGAGAGAGAAGGGACAATCCCCAGAAGAGTTTTCAATAGGCTGCTTTTCCCGGCTCCATTGGGACCCACAATGCATACGCGCACACCGGATGGGATCGAAAAGTGAATATCCCATAAGACGGGGGTTTTGCCGTAGCTCACTGAGAGCTCTTTGACTTCAATTGCGTAGCCACTCATTGCGGATCACTTCAGCGTTACGATGGATCATCTCTAGATAATTTTTCGCCTCTTCTCCCATGCTATCTCCATACAGAGGCTTGTGACAAATACGAACACCGACCCCCTTTTCCTGGCAACAAGAGACGATTTTCTTTAAACTGTCACGACTGACATTGGACTCGGAAAAGACGACAGAGATCTTATGGCTGCAGAGGTGATCAACAATGCGCTGGATATCAGAGGGACTCAGCTGGCCGTCAGGAGAGAGTCCCTCAGGAGCGCTGCATCTTTCACTCTCCCATCCCTCAAAGCAGAGATAAGCGCGCGTAAAATAGTTGAAGGCATTGTGACTTGTGACAAGGTACCTTTTTTCCTCGGGGATCAAGGCAAAAGAGTCTTGAATCTCCTTGTGGAGAGAGAGCATTTTCGCTTTCATTTCTTCTGCCTGCTTGGCAAAGTACTCCCTGCCCTCTGGATCTTGTCTTGTCAATGCTCGTGCAATCACATCGACCCCTTCTGCCCAAAGGGATATATCCATCCAGATATGAGGATCGAGCACTCCGTCGATGGGAAGAAATCGCTGCGGCTCTTTTTTCAAAATCTCATCTCCAAGACCGACAAAGTGGGGATGTTTTTCTAGGCGCGCTCGTAAACTAGCCCCATGCTCGAGCTGCAACCCATTGCCAAATACAAGGTCGGCAAAAGAGAGTTTCTCATCATCTCCCTTGACAAGCTCATAGCTGTGTGGATCAATTTCTCCTTGAATGAGCACTAGGTGATCGACCCTCTCTCCTCCGACTGCCTCTACAAGATCATCGATCATCTGCGTTGTCGAGAGCACCTTGACCTTTCCACTGTTTTCCATCCACTCATCGAGTTTCATCCCTTGAGGAGAAGAGGTGCAAGAGGCAAAAAAGAGAATAATGATAAACAAAAATCTCATGAAGCTATCTCCGCTAAAAGAGTGCGAGGGTAAAGACCTTGTGAACAGCCAGAGGTAAAGTTTACCTTCAGTACAAAACGACCCATCTTCTGCAGCTGGATAATCCTCGTATCTGGAGAGCTTTTGCCTACCCCTCCACATCGCACGCAGGGACAATGGTCCTGCAGTAAAGCCGCAGAGATGACCCCTTCTGGAATTTGAATTTCTCCGCTTGGCAAAAGGTGCGGCTCCCACTCTATCTTTGGCAAGGATTCTAAAGCCTTTTGCACACCGTGTGCCACTCTTGTAAAAGCTTGAGCACTTGGAGAATCTGGTGCGTGATCAAAAAGACAAACACCGAGGTCCCCCGCCTCTGAAAGTTGAGGATCGATGGGAATTTCACCGAGAAGTGGAGTAGAAAGCTCTTGCGCAAGCTTGAGTCCTCCTCCTTTTCCAAAGAGAGCCTCTCTTTTCCCCTCTCTCTCTAAATAACTCATATTTTCCACAACTCCAATCAAGGGAACATGCATCTTAGCAAAACAGCTAGCTGCCTTTCGCACATCGAGAAGAGCAACTTCTTGTGGTGTCGTGATGAGTAGCGCCCCATCAAATGCACCTCTTTGCAAAAGAGTCAACTGAACATCTCCAGTGCCTGGCGGAAAATCGACGATGAGAAAATCCAGATCACCCCATTCCACTTTATTGAGAAACTGATCGATGAGAGCATTGGCAACAGGCGCCCGAACAAATGCTGCTTTTCTCTCTGGATAAAAATAGGCGGCTGTCAGCAGCGCGATCCCGGCTGCCTTTCCAGGAATAAGCCACTGCGCATCTCTTTCGCTTTGCGAGGGAGGAGCTCCTTTTGGCAACATCTGCTCTAAGGAAGGACCATAAACATCCGCATCGAGAAGTCCCACCCGGTGGCCTTGCTTTTGCAGCGCAAAGGCAAGATTCACAGCAAGAGAAGATTTTCCCACTCCTCCCTTGCCAGCTGCTATGGCAACCATCCTCTTGATCATATCGCCTATATCTTAGACCAAAATGAAAAGAGTTGCAAATAAATCGTAGGTCAATAAATTTAGAAAGAAAAGCAAAAACAACTAAAACTGGGCTTTAGCCATTTGAGCTAAAGTCCGGTCCTAATGAGGTTAAGATGACAAATACGAAAGAAGAGCAGAAGACAAAAAATCTCAAAGAGATCGAGGAGCTAATTGCACGTGCAATTAAAAAAGTAGGTGGCTCTAAGGAGAATGACATCTGCAAGTATATTCCCATGCAAACAGGCGGTTATATCCACCATTTTACGATGCGTAAAATGAAAAGTAAACAGCCTACCGAACTTGGCTCTTTAATAGAAAAATTTATTATCAAGTCTGAGCGCCCAGCTTCTGTGCCGCCCAAAACGCGCGCAGCAAGAGGGTCGAGAAAGCGCAGAGACAATATTGCTTTTTCTCGCGTTCAACTCGAAAGAATGCTTCAGCTCGCTCGCATGAGTGGAGACAAAGAGATGGTCTCTATCCTCAGTCCTAAAAAATCTCTTGCAACTGCTAAGCGAGAGCTCATTGCCTCGATTCGCCATGCAGAGATCGACCAAGAACTGTGGAATGGCTACGTAGAGATCGTTCAGGCCATGAACGCGGTTTCTGCCAGTCAAGAACTGAAAAACATCTAGAATCTATTTTTTAATTCACTGGCCCTTATTAAATTTGTAAATAAGGGCCTTGTTTTTTTCCGCATCCCCCCGTATAATTGCCCTGAATCTAGTCCTCCCAAGAGCTTTTCGGCATTTTCCTCTTCGAATCTCGAAGGGGAAAGTGCGAAAAGGTCAAGGGAATTAGACAGACCTATAACCAGGATGAAATCATATTATGTCGCAAACTAAAACTGCTGAATTTGGAAAATGGCGCTCGATGCTCTGGCCAGTCCATGGCTTTGAGCTCAGAAAGCTCATTCCTATGCTGCTCATGTTCTTCTTCATCAATTTCAATTACACCATTTTACGTGATACCAAAGACGCTCTCATCGTCACAGCTCCAGGCTCTGGCGCTGAGGCGATCCCTTTCCTCAAGGTCTGGGGCGTATTGCCGATCGCCATTCTCTTCATGCTGATCTATGCCAAGCTCAGCAACGTCATGAGCAAAGCCAAACTGTTCTACACAACCATCATCTCGTTCCTCGTCTTTTTTGCCCTCTTTGCCCTTTTTCTCTACCCCGCTCGCGATGCACTGCACCCCACCGAGCTTGCCGATCGCTTGCAACAGGCTTTGCCCGCTGGATTTAGTGGACTTGTGGCTGTGTTTAGAAACTGGACCTATGCCCTTTTCTACATCATGTCTGAGCTCTGGGGCAGCATGGCAGTGTCTCTGCTTTTCTGGGGTTTTGCCAACGACACCACACGCATTTCTGAATCCAAGCGCTTCTACGCTATATTCGGCCTTGGTGCGAATGCGGCGATGCTCCCCTCTGGAGAGCTCATCAAGTACTTTGCCAATTTTAAAAAACACCTAGTGGGCGCAGAGGTCGATGTTTGGGGAATCACCTTGAACTACCTGACTCTCTCTGTGATAGGAGCCGGCCTGATGGCCATGGTGATCTACTGGTGGATCAACAAAAAAGTGCTTACAGATGCTCGATTCTTCGATCCTGCTGAGGTGAAAAAGGCCAAAGAAAGGCCCAAAATGCCTCTCATGGAAAGCTTCCGTTACATACTCAAATCCAAATACCTGCTCTGCATCGCCGTCTTGGTGATTGCTTACGGGATTTCCATCCAGCTTGTAGAAGTGACCTGGAAAAACCAGCTGAAGCTCCAATACCCTAACCCCAACGACTATGTCGCCTTTATGGGTTACTTCTCACAAATCATTGGTTGCGTCACCATCTTTATGATGCTCTTTGTGGGAGGAAACGTCATCCGTCGCTTTGGGTGGGGAACAGGAGCGCTCTTTACCCCCATTGTTCTGCTCATCACAGGTGTTGCTTTCTTTGCCTTTGTCATCTTTAAATCGCAGCTGACAGGAATGATTGCAGCCATTGGCACGACACCGCTCATGCTCGCTGTGATTTTCGGAACAGCGCAAAACATCATGAGCAAGGCAACGAAATACTCGCTCTTTGATCCAACTAAAGAGATGGCCTACATTCCTCTTGACCAAGAATCGAAGGTCAAAGGAAAAGCGGCAATCGACGTTGTGGGAGCCCGTTTTGGCAAGTCAGGAGGAGCCCTCATCAACCAGGCTCTGATTGTCGGCCTCGGCTCTGTAGCGCTGATTACCCCATACGTGGCCGCAATCCTTTTTGGCATCATCTTCGCCTGGATCTGGGCAGGTAAATCGCTCAGCAAGCGGTTTAACACCCTTACTGCCAAGCAGGAAGAGGCTGCCAAAGCGACTGCTCAGCAACCAGCTCTTGCAACAGAGAAAGTCACTACTTAAAGAACTGGTTAGGTTCAAGAAATAGTTAGGTTTTCTTAAAAAGAAAGGCCCGCCCCCGAAAGGGAGGCGGGTTTTTTTATGCTCTGATCGATTTTACACTGAATATTAACAGTGTATAAGCTAAAGCTCTGTGCTCTCTGTGGTAATTTTTATTTTTTTTACCACAGAGAGCACAGAGCTCACAGAGCTTTCTCAAAGAAATACTAGTCTATATCTTGAACGGTCACTTTGTACTGCGGACTTTGTGTCTTAGAAGGAAAATCGATTTTGGTCTCTTTGGATGATGGATGTGCTGCATTTGGCTCTTCAATAGAGGGGTCAAAGACTCCGGCTTTTTTGAGAAATTCCCTCTCGGCTTGTTGCAAATTTTGTGCGTCTTTTAAAAATTCTTGTCGACTCACAATTTTACTACTTAGAGACTCTATTGCACACAGAGAGCGAATATAATACTTTGTGGTATGGAGTCGCCATTTGCCTTCCTCGACTCTTTCAATGAATTTGAGTGTAGCTGTGTTTGAAGAAAAGTCTACTTGCTCTCTAGTTTTACAAAGAGACTCTAAAAATGGAGCAAGACTAGAAACTTTTCCCTCCTGAATGGAGAAAGCGTGTTGACAATTTTTATAGATGATCAATCCCTCATAGGATTTTTTCACATCTAAAGGATGCTCATGGTCTATGACACGGCCATCTGCCTCCTTCCTAAAGCAGCGTTCCACAACATCCTCAATCTGCTTGCCAACAGCAGATGGACAAGGCTCAGCAAAAGAGGGAATTGAGGTGTCACAGAACCAGCTCTTCAACCACTCCCAAATAGAAGAAACTGTGCTGCACACCCAGTTCCACCCTTTACTGATACAGCCCTCTTCTGCCCCTGCAGACTGCAGAGAAGAAGAGAAAGAGAGTGAGGAAGAAGTTTGAATAGGAGAGCCTCCCGTACCAGAAACAGGGAAAGAAGAGCTTGTGCTAAAGACGGGTGCACCGGTTGGTTGTGTCATGTTTTACTCCTATTTTTTAAAAGAATGGCTATATTTTAACACAATTCTTTTAACCGGAGCAAGTAAAATATAAATTACTCGACCTTAAGCACTTGCATAAAGGCTTCCTGGGGGATCGTCACCTTGCCAAACTCCTTCATGCGCTTTTTGTTATAGTCAATCAGGCTCACTTAGATATTCAGTTTCATTAAACATTTCTTTTACTTTCTTGATTAAACACTCGTCTTTTGCATATATTTCCCAATAGGAACTATCTATCATCTTAATGACAACATCACAATTATCGTATTTTTCTCTATCTGTTTTATATCGACGCAGGAAATTTTTATTTTTGCATCCAATGAGAGTTAGATCAATAACTTGATCAAATTTATTTGATAATGATTTTAGTTCTTGCCAACTGATAAATAATCCATTTTCTGATTTGAAAATATCTCGCTCAAAAAGAGGCATGGATTTATCTTCTCCTAAATTTCCAGTCGCCCATAAAAACAAAATAGACCAATGCAAAGAATCCCCAAAATCAATAACATCAAGAATATCATT
Organism: Chlamydiota bacterium; assembly: GCA_013287365.1. Taxonomy (GTDB): domain Bacteria; phylum Chlamydiota; class Chlamydiia; order Chlamydiales; family Rhabdochlamydiaceae; genus JABDDY01. Next base: position 13,016 of record JABDDY010000010.1, on the reverse strand, counting down.
CAAATTAACAGATACAACATCACCTTCACTGTCTAATATTCTTATACCAAAAGCAGTCATTAATAATTCCATTCTGGTAGTGGTTCTGCGTTTTTCGATCTTGTCCATCGAGCACCTCCCGAAGAACCTGCTCATCAAAAAATGTACAGCGTTGAGATTAAGGGCTTATACTCCAATCTCAATACAAGCACGGAAAATAGGAACACCCTGGGAGGTGATATTCCACTGATTAACCCTTTGACAACAAGAAAATGTTTTTAAAACATATTGATTTTCAAATTGAAACCTTGCATCCATCATAGGATTAAGAACATCTATCTGCTTAAGTTTTTTTCCAATAAGCCCTGACATTTTGTATTTAACTTCTTCTTGGTCTCTATCTAAATACCCAACGAGATAATCTTCATCTTTCTCAAGCCTCCATGTACAATTTTCTAAATTAATAAAAAAATCATTTTCAAATCGAAAATTTGGTTGAAGATGTTGATCATAAAAAATTTCACTTAAAACTGATTCTTTAAAATCTAATTTTTTGTAATTTTTAATAATTGAAATGCCGCTGGCTATGCTCTGAATATTTTTTATTTCTTCCAAACTAGCACAATCAGCCCCTATATTAGTTCGGTCTGGTAAAAATACCGTCCATTGATCTTCTTCTCTCCAATTAAAAAATGTAGTTAATCGGCATTCATTTTCAAAGTCAAATTCTACATCCAGAAATTGAGAGAAAAAACAAAAAGATTTAAAACGTTTGCCCAACAATTTTTGAATGTTTGTTTGAATGGTTTGGGGAGAATCGCCTGAACCAACAACATATTTCCCTTTTTCAGACATTCTCCAAGAGGAATTACCGATCCATATTGACCATTCCTTCTGAATGCTTTTTTTTCCGTTTTTAAAAAAAACTTCTTTTTCCTTGCCAAATTCAAAAAAAATATTTGATCCAATAGAATTAAAGGCACGATTCACTTCAAGATTCACAAGATTTTTATTTATTAAGTCACACCCCTGTGAAAAATCTTTAGCGTCCATGGAATAGCCAATAACCTTCTTCTACCAGCTGTAACTGCTCATAAAGTTGAGGCAAAACACCATTTTTTTGGTGCCTAAAGAGAGCTCCTTCATAGAGAGCATTTGGAGATCAAAAAAATTTACATCTCAACTTTATGAACAGTTGCTATTTTCCCACCAGATTTTTTCTGCCTCAATTTCTATTGTTGAAAAATCTTCTATGCAAAGTTTGGGAGGACAGGAACTCCATTTTATTTGCAATTCCACTTTATTTTTATCAATTTCAAGATGAAAAATTTCAGCATCTTCATATTTCATTTTGAGTACAACTAAATAAGGCTTTCCATTTTCTTTAATATTTTTTATGTTTTCTAGATGCAATTTTCCTTGAATTCTATGGTTTTCTGAAAGAATGGTAGTATCTTTCAAATCCTCTTCATCAATTTCTGCACTTTCCATAGAAAACACTATTTTATTTTCAGAATGATTAATTTCTAAAATTGATCCATCATGAAAAAAAGATGTGTAATCTTTTATGTTCATAATTATTTCATCCAGTTTACGTATTCCACCAAACCCACCCTGGTGGATAAAGATGTGAAGATTCGCTTCCTTTTGGAGCGGGTTAAACTAATGCTTTGTGCTCCACACGCCACAAGATCTGTTTGTTTGAAAGCGATTTGACTACTAAACGGACTGATGACTTTGCCGATCAGATCAGAGAATTCTACCCAAGAACTTGCAACCTGATCAGCAGAAGAGAGCAAGAGGGTCTCTTCTTCTAGAGCAAAGACAAAAGATACCAAGAGAGCGCTATGTAAAAAAATAAGGCGCGCGATCTGGTTTATACCCAAGCTTCTTATCAAGGCTAGCGCCTGGAAACATCTATAAGCAACCACAGTCCATTCCCGACCAAGTCTTTTCGTCTGACGGCGAGCTCCCGCCCTCGGCTTCCTTCGCTTCGCTTTTATACACAAACTACCTCAAAAATTGGTTTCTGCCGACGTTGGCAGCCACGGAATTTTAGCCCGCCTGTATCGCTCAACTTATTCAAGTTGAGCTGCTTTTAGCACCGGCTTCGCCTGGCTCAAATTCCGGGCGCCTCCTTGGCATATTCCCAATTTTTGAGGTAGTTTGTGTATAGTCGCCTCAGTTGGGTTTTAAAACTGGACTTTAGCCATTTGAGGACGATGATTTCTCTCTTAGATGGCCAAGTTTTTTAGCCATTTCCAAAAGGTAGGCTTGAATACACCACCTTTTGGAAATGGCTAAAAAAATCGGCCCTCTAAGAGAGAAAGGACGTCCGACAAATGGCTAAAGTCCAGTAAAAGAGGCAAGTCCATATCCTTTTCATCGGACACGACTACAAAGAAGACTTGCCATGAAAAAGATTACAAAATCTTCCAAAACAAAGCCAGCTCAAATGAGCCAATTAAATCCAAACACATCAAGTGGCTTAAATTCGACTTTGCAACTTTTTGGGCTAGACGGCCTTGAATCAAGAAAGCTTGAAAAAATATCTCTCGCCCTACAGAATCTCAATCAAAAGTTTCACGTTTCTTTAAATCGAGGGAAAAAGATGGCCATCCAACCTAAACCTTTCTTTGTAAACTTAGAGCCCATTACTGTTTTGGGCATCAAAGCTGTAGAGCAAATGTTCTGCATCTATACAGGGAAAAAAGGAAAACCGCTCCAATTTGAGGCTGTAGCAGAAAAAGCGGGAGGCTGTGCTCTGGGAACAATCTTTAAAAAATCAGAAAAACAGTGGCTTGGAAAAGTAGGGGAACCCAAAGGTTCTTTGCGCAATGATCCTCTAACCATTCGGAGCCGAACTAAGAAAGAGCTCAATTTAGACACCATTCGCGAAAAACTGGCTTACGACCTCTACCAAGAACTGGGAAGGGGACTTTTTCTTGTCCCCAAAACTCGCTTGTCCCAGCAGCCGATCATGGACAAGTTCAATACGACCCACTTTCTTGCCATCGAATGGGTCAGACAAGGCATTCAAGACTCCTTAAGGATCATGTGCCGTTTCATCGAGGGCTACCAAGACTTCCAGAAGGCACGAGTCCTAGATGAGGGAGAATCAATCACTTTCATGGAGTACATCAAGCGCCATCATCGTCCCCCTGAAGCCCTCCTCACACCTCAAGGCAAGTCTGTTCCTTTGCGGGGGATGATGAGCTTACTTGCGGTCAGCAGATGCCTTGCTGATACGGATGTTTTAGGAGGATCTGGAGGAAATGCCGGATTTATCTGGACCTATGAGGGACAAGAAATTCAAGGTGCCCAAGTTGTTAAAATCGATCCAGGGGAGGCCTTTAGATTCAAGAGAGACCCTGATGTGGAAAGGGAAGTTTCAGTCAATCTAGTCATTAACACCAAGGAAAACCTTTGGCTTCCCAGCTACCATTTAAAAGACCTGCGTGATCTTCAAACATCCAATCACAATAGAGAAACGCTCGTCACTTGGACCTCCCTGACACCTTCTCAGCAAGAGGAGTTTCTAGCTGCCTTATTTAATGCCAATCGCTACCTAGAGTCAAAAGAGGTCCTTCATCTGCTTTTTTACAGGGACGGGAGTTTCAACCGCAGTGAAACAGAAATGATTCCCGAAGAGATTGCCCGTTCTATCCAAGCTGGGATGACAAACTGGATAAAGGATCAGCTCCTGATTTACGCAAACGACCTTAAAGAATTTAAACAATCTCATCCCGATCAGCTCATCCGAGTTCACTATATTGACAAATGGGGAGAGCTTTCTCTGCCCATGACAGAGGAAACATTCCCAATTCGAGAGCTCTTCACACATCTGCGTATTGCCAAGGAAGAAAAAGTCGATCCAGGTAAGGAGAGTTCTTCGATGGGCAGCTGGCTCTCCCTTGGACCTAAAATGTGTTTCTTAAAACTAGAAGAGCTCTTCCATCCCAATCAAACTACTGAGAAGATCCTTCTTACAGGGCAAGCGGGGACTGGCAAAAGCACGATCTGCCAAAAAATCGCTCATGATTGGGCATCGGGAAGACTTTGGAATGACCAGTTTGATGCCGTTTACTGGCTCTCTTTGAGAGAGTTAAACGCTAAAGAGTTGCCTGTAGATGATTTAGATCTATTCCTGGCAAGCGCTCTTTCTGCGCTGATTTTTCAAGAAGATCTGACGCCTATTCAGGCCTTAGCTCTGATCAAAAACAATCGATCAAAAAGCTTGATCCTGATCGACGGCTATGATGAAGCCTCTGCATCACTCAAAAAGGTCATTGCGAGACTGATCCAAGAAAAAGGATGCAAGATCCTTTTAACCTCTCGTCCTGGAACGACAGACGATCTAAGCCCTCATTTTACTCTTAGAGTTGAGAATATGGGATTCTCAGAGGATCACATTGAAGAATATGCCAAGCTATTTTTCTCACTGGGCAAAGAGAACAAACATCCTCTTCCTTTTCTGCAACTGATTCGGCAAAACAAGAGTCTATTTGATCTAGCGCATATCCCACTACAGCTCCAAATGCTCTGCTCTCTCTGGAAGCAAAAAAGTAAAGGGTTTGCCTCGAACTTAACAGGCCTTTATAGACAGATGGTCGATCAGCTGCTTCTTTGGCATAGTAGAAAGTTCAAACTCTCTAATCCACAGGAAATCTTGTTGCTCCTCGGACAAATCGCCCATCGCAGTCTTTCTACAAACCAGTTGATTCTTTCTAAGCAAAAGGTAGAAGAGAGCTTAAAGGGAACTCCCTATACAAAAGAGAATCTTTTGGCAACAGGTCTGCTCAAAGAGTTGGACGAGGGCAAGAGTTATGCCTTTCTCCACTTGAGCTTTCAGGAGTACTTAATTGCGTATGCTTTTGCAAATAGAGGTTGGGAGCAGAAGGAGTTTATTCTAACTTATAAAAACAATCCCCAATATCATCAGACTTTGGCCTTTTTATGCGGGGTTATTTTTCAAAGCACCCCTCAAGCGATTCCCTTTTTTTTTGAAGCTCTTTATAAACCTTTGACAGGCTCTTTAGCAAAAGAAAGACTCAGATTTGGGTTTCAATGCCTAAATGAGACGAGCGATTTACAGACTCTTCCAGCTTTTGACTCTTATCTAGCCAAAAATCTCTCACTTCTCTTCGAAGAGGATGATTCTTTTTACCAACAGACAGAGGCGCTTAAATATCTCTATAGGAAACACCCAGAGCTTCTTGAGAAGGCAGTTCATAAATTTGGCTCAACCCCATTTATTTTGATATGTCGCGTGGGAAATTTAGATTTAGCAAAATGGCTTTATGAAAAAGATCCCTCTCTAATCGGAAAGTTCAACAGAGACACTTCGATTTCGCTTTATTTCGCTGCTGAAGGTGGTCATGTGGAGATGGTGAAGTGGCTTTGCGAAAAAGACCCCTCCTTGCTTGGGAAGTTTCTAAGCACTTGGACTCCACTTCATTCAGCTGCTGAAAACGGTCATATGGAGATGGCGAGGTGGCTCTGCGAAAAAGACCCCTCTCTGATCGGGAAGTTCATGAGCGATGGCTTGACTCCTCTTCATAAAGCTGCTGAAAACGGTCATGTGGAGATGGCGAGGTGGCTCTGCGAAAAAGACCCCTCTTTGCTCGGAAAGCTTAGAGACGATGGCTCGACTCCTCTTCATGCAGCTGCTTTTGGTGGTCAAGTGGAGATCGCGAGGTGGCTCTGCCAAAAAGACCCCTCTCTGATCGGGAAGTTCATGAGCGATGGCTTGACTCCGCTTCATATAGCTGCTCGACAGGGTCATGTAGAGATGGCGAAGTGGCTCTGCGAAAAAGACCCCTTTCTGACCGGGAGGTTTCGAAATGATGGCTTGACTCCTCTTTATGCAGCTGCTCAACAGGGTCAGGTGGAGATGGCGGAGTGGCTCTGCCAAAAAGACCCCTCTCTGATCGGGAAGTTCATGAGCGATGGCTTGACTCCGCTTCATATAGCTGCTCGACAGGGTCATGTAGAGATGGCGAAGTCGCTCTGCACAGAAAACCCCTCCTTGCTCGGAAAGTTTAGAAACGATGGCTCGACTCCTCTTCATTCAGCTGCTGAAGGGTCTCGTAAGGAAATGGCAAAGTGGCTCTGCGAAAAAGACCCCTCCTTGCTCGGGAAGTTTAGAAACGATGGCTGGACTCCTCTTCATTCAGCTGTGAAGGATGGGCGGTTGAAGATGGTCGAATGGTTGTGTTTTGAAAACCCTAAGCAATGTTTAGTCAAGTGCGGTGATAAAACTCCATACAAGATAGCCATGGAGTCTGGTCGAACTGAAGTTGCGAATTGGCTAAAGGAAAATTTTCCTGAAGGTTGTAAAGAAGAAAACTGTATTCTTTCTTGAAAGAAAACCGTTTAAGCAACTCCTGGCCCCATACGGATCAAGCTAAGCCGCTTTCCCATCACAAGAGGTGAGATTTTATAATCCACACGATTTTTAATATTTACTTTTGGTCAAGAGAAAGTCGAGCTCGGATATCCTCTTTAGAACTGTCGCTTTTGTTCTGCGGACTTTGTGTCTTAGAAGAATAAAATATAACTCACTCAGCTTTAAGCACTTGCATGAAGGCTTCCTGGGGGATCGTCACCTTGCCAAACTCCTTCATGCGCTTTTTGCCCTTTTTCTGCTTTTCCCAGAGCTTGCGCTTACGGGTAATGTCACCGCCGTAGCACTTGGCCGTCACGTTCTTGGTCAGGGCCGCAATGGTCTCGCGGGCGATGATTTTACCCCCGATTGCTGCTTGGATCGGCACCTTAAACTGCTGGCGAGGGATCACCTCTGACAGTTTTTTGCAAAGGGCGCGCCCCTTGCTTTCTGCTTTGCTGCGGTGGATGAGACAAGAAAAGGCATCGACCGGCTCCTCATTGACGCGGATCTCGAGCTTCACAATATCGGAGCTTGCATACAGATCAAACTCATAGTCAAACGAGCCGTAGCCACGGGTGATCGATTTGAGCTTGTCATTAAAATCGGTGATGATTTCGTTTAAGGGGAATCTGTAGGTAAAAAGCAGGCGCCTTGCATCGATTGTCTCTGTCTTGACAAACTCTCCGCGCTTTTCCATGCCAAGGGCCATCACAGCTCCTAGATACTCTGTCGGGGCCATGATGTGCGATTTGACCCAGGGCTCTTCAATCAGCTCGACCAGAGTTGGGTCGGGATAATGGGCAACATTATCGATGTTTTTCTGCTCGCCATTTGAGAGAGTGAATTTATAGATCACGCTCGGAGCGGTTGTGATGATGTCGAGATCAAACTCCCTCTGGAGCCGCTCAAAGGCAATTTCTAGGTGGAGCAGTCCCAAAAAGCCGCAGCGAAAACCAAAGCCAAGCGCTAGACTGCTCTCTTGCTCGACATGGAGCGCTGAGTCATTGAGCTGAAGTTTAGCCAGTGCATCTCGCACCGTCTCAAAATCGGAAGAATCAACAGGATAAATCCCCGCATAGACAACAGGAGAGACAAGACGAAAGCCCGGCAGTGGCTCTAGAGCCGGTTTTTTCTTGAGCGTAATGGTCTCTCCGATCTTGACATCGGCTGTTTTTTTGATGTTGGCAAGAAGGTATCCCACCTCGCCGGGCTTTAGGCTTTCTACAGGCTTTTCACTCGGAGAAAAAATCCCCACCTCTTGCACCTCAAAGCTCTTATCAGAGACCATGAAATAGACCTCAGCCTTTTTCGAAATCTCCCCACTCATGACACGCACATAGACAAAAACCCCTCTATAATCGTCGTAGTGGCAGTCAAAGACAAGGGCGCGAAGTAGATCGTCCTCTGGCTCTTTAGGAGGGGGCACATCACGTAAAATCCGCTCGAGAATCTCTTTAATCCCAACCCCCGTCTTGGCAGAGGCAAGGACAGCCTGGCTCGCCTCAAGACCAATCACATCCTCAATCTGTTTCCTTACCCCCTCTGGATCTGCAGAGGGAAGATCGATTTTATTGATCACAGGGACAATTTCGAGCCCCCTTTCGACAGCTAAGTGGACATTAGCTAGACTCTGCGCCTGGACCCCCTGGACCGCATCAATCACAAGGAGCGCCCCTTCACAGGCAGCAAGAGACCGAGAGACCTCATAGGTAAAATCGACATGTCCTGGCGTATCGATGAAATTGATCTGATATTTCTGCCCATCTTCGGCCAGATAATACATGGTCACGGGGTGGGCTTTGATCGTAATGCCCCTTTCCCTCTCCAGATCCATGTCATCGAGGACCTGCTCGGCCATTTCCCTTGAGGAGAGAGTTTGCGTCAGCTCGAGGAGCCGATCGGCAATGGTCGATTTGCCATGGTCAATGTGGGCAATAATAGAAAAATTTCTAATTTTTTTAATGTCGTGCAAGATCACTCCGGAAGTATCTAGTGAGAATAGTCGATCAGAAAAATGCGTGCAATCCCCCTCTCTCTTGGAAAGAGTAAATTTAAAAATTTGCTACATCTATGATTGATTTCTCTTTTCTGCTAAACTGCTCCATATGAACCAGGTAAATCCAGCTACTGCACCAAATCTTGCGCAGCAAGTGGCTCAGCCACAAGCTGCTGCTCTCTCCTCTACCGATCAGAAGGTCTATGCCCTTGTCATTTTGCGCAATCTTCTTGTCGCTGCAGCGATTCTTTTGGGCGCTTTTTCCTTTGTCTGGGCATGCCTTGTCAACCCGGTATGGGTTCTTGGGATCATCGCTTCCATTGGACTTGGAACGCTGGGTCTTCTGATCGATACAACAGAGCTCCCCGCCACTTCGAGTTGGTTCAATATCCCCTTTGTCCCTAATCAGCCGCTCGGACTCTGGAATAGTGGAGCCAGCTGCTGGATCAATAGCGCCTTTCAGCTTTTTGCCAACCTTCCCAATGCAACAGAGCTTGCAGAGCAGCATAGAAGAGGCAAAGTTCAGGGCGGAGACCTTACTCCTCTGCAAACAGCGCTTGAGACCTATACCTCTGAACACAAAGCAAATTTAGAAGGAAAAGCACAAAATAGAGTTTCAAGCGCGAAAATAATAGACCTGTGGACCTGGCTTTATGAGATTACAAATAGTGCAACCATTCCAGATCCACCCATTGATGGACCAGGAGGAACCAAGCAGCAAGACCCTATCGAATTTTTCCGAGAGATCCTGTTCCCTCTTCCTATTCATTATGAGGTTCAGACACTTGCAAATGATGGGGATGTTGTAGAGACTCTGGATCGATCGAACGAGTTCTGGCAATACATTACGCTCGATCTTCAAAACAGCACCTCTTTTAAAGAGATTTTTGCCTCTTATTTTAGTGACGAATTTACAACAGATGATGTAGCAAACCCGGTCAGAAAACGGAGAGTAAAAGCCTTCACGAGCGCGCCAGAGGGTCTTTTTATTCACCTAGAACGATACAAACAGGTCCCTGTTTCTCAAATGCCCTTTCAGATCACTTTCTTTCAAATACCTAGTCTTCAACCAAAAAAGAGCTCTTTTGCCACAACAAAAATCACAAATCCCATCGAAGTGCCTCGCTCTTTAACCATCGACGTGAAAGGACAGCCGGCTGCTTATCGATGCGATGGATTCATTGTCCATTTAGGAGGTATCAGCGGCGGACACTACATCTCCTACCTGTTTAAACATGGCAGCTGGTGGTGTGTCAACGATCACCGCTCTTATCAGGTAACAGAGGCCTATATAGCCAACCAAATGCCACACGGCTACATCTACCACTTCGCAAAAGAAAGCCCGCAGCAGCCTTAAAAGACCTCTTGCATCATTCATTTCCTTGCCCCTGCCCTTGCCCGATTTAAGAAAGAAGTTTTTCGGGCAGTGGCAAGGGCAGGGGTACATTTAAGCATTATAGGAACTAGAGGTCACAGCCCCACCTGTCCCTGTCCAGTTCGTATGGAAGAATTTTCCTCTTGGGGCATCTACCCTCTCATAGGTATGAGCTCCAAAAAAGTCGCGCTGTGCTTGTAGAAGAGAGGCTGGCAACCTCGCGCAACGGTAGCCGTCGAAAAAAGAGAGCGCTGTGCTAAAGCAAGGCGCAGGGATTCCCCACTCGGTGGCAAGACAAACAACACGGCGCCAGCTCTTTTCTGCCCCGAGTATCGCCTTTTGAAAAAAGGGATCCATGAGAAGGTTTTCTAGCTGCGGATTTTTGACATAGGCTTTTTTGATGTCATTCAAAAAGAGGCTGCGGATGATGCAGCCGGCTCGCCACATGAGCGCAATCGATCCAAAATTGAGCTGCCAACCATATTCTTTGGCTGCAGAGCGCATGAGCATAAACCCTTGCGCGTAGCTGATGATCTTCGAGGCATATAGCGCCTGTCCAATCGAGGCGATGAGCTCCTCTTTGTTTCCTGCAAAAGAGGGCTTTTGTCTCGGGTAGAGCCCAGCAATTTTTTCTCTTTCCTCTTTGAGCGCTGATAAGCATCGTGCAAAAACAGCCTCTCCAATGAGAGTGACCGGAAGCCCTAAGTCAAGGGCGCTGACCTGCGTCCATTTTCCCGTTCCCTTTTGTCCTGCGACATCTAAAATGCGATCGATCAGAAGCACTCCGTCTGTATCATAGGTGCCAAAAATACGCGTTGTGATCTCGATGAGGTAGCTCTTTAAAGGCCCCTGATTCCAGCTTGTAAAAATCTGCTGCAACTCACTTGGGGAACAGCCAAGTCCCTCCCGCAGCAGCTGATATGCCTCGCAGATGAGCTGCATATCGCCATACTCAATCCCGTTGTGCACCATCTTGACGTAGTGGCCAGCTCCCCCTTCTCCCACCCAGTCGCAGCAGGCAAGCCCATCCTCTTCCGCTTTTGCTGCAATCCCTTGAAAAATTTTCTTTATCTCTGGCCAGGCTGCAGGGTTGCCTCCCGGCATGATCGAAGGGCCATGGCGCGCCCCCTCCTCGCCTCCCGAGACGCCAGCTCCTACAAAGAGAATGCCCTGTTTCAGAAGCTGCCTATATCGTCTCTCGCTGTCTGGATAATGGCTATTGCCCCCATCGATCACAATATCGCCCTTTTCTAGGAAGGGCAGACACTCCTCAATGAGCGCATCAACCGCCTCCCCGGCCTTGACCATCATCATCACCTTGCGCGGCCGCTTCAAAGAAGAAAAAAATTCCTGCAAAGTATGCGCTCCTTCAATGGAGCGGTTTTTGGCCGGCCCCGCAAGAAAATCGTCCACCTTCGAGACCGTGCGATTGAACACGGCCACCTTGTAGCCATGATCGCTCAAGTTCAGCACGAGGTTCTGTCCCATCACCGCCAGTCCAATCAACCCAAAATCTGCCTGCGCACCTGCCATTGCTTTTCTCCTTGGTATGAGTTAGACTATAGGACAGGTTTAATGTTTGTTGCAATTTAAGGTTAATTGAATTGATGCGTCAGTTAAAAACTTTTTTTCTTCGCACCTATGGTTGCCAGATGAATGAGCTCGATTCTGAGATCATGGTCGGCGCTTTGGAAAGTAGGGGTCTTACACGCAGTCACGATGAGGAGAGCGCTGACCTTTTGCTCTTTAACACCTGCTCGATCCGCGACCTTGCTGAGCGCAAGGTGATGGGCAAAATCGGGCAGCTCGGCCGCTCAAAAAATCGCAGGTCAATCATCGGAGTTACAGGCTGTATGGCGATGGCGAAAAAACAGTCGATTTTTCGCAAGCTTCCCCATGTCGATTTTGTCCTTGGGACCAATAATATCAACGATCTCAATACCGTTTTAGACGATGTGCTAAGCACTGGCCGTCAGGTGATCCGCGTCGATGATGAGTTTGAAGAAAATCTCAATTACTTATCCGCCAGCCGCGATGATCCGCTCAAAGCTTTTGTCTCCATCATTCGGGGCTGCGACAAGTTCTGCACCTACTGCGTCGTGCCCTACACAAGAGGTAAGGAGGTCTCTCGCCCTCCCGAGGCCATTGAGGAGGAGTGTAGGCAGCTCTCTGCAAAAGGATACAAGGAGATCACGCTCCTTGGCCAAAATGTCAATAGCTATGGCAAGGACAAACCGGAGTGGGGCCATCTTTTCCACGATCTGCTCTATCGGCTCGATAAGATCGATGGCATTGAGCGGATCCGCTTCATGACCTCTCACCCCTGCGACATCACCATAGAGCTCATGCAAGCGATCAGCGCTCTTCCCTCTCTTTGCGAATTTGTCCACTTCCCGCTGCAGGCAGGCTCTAGCCGCATCTTGCGCAAGATGCACCGGATCTACACACTCGAGGAGTATTTAGAAAAAGTTGCCCTCCTGCGCAAGATTGTTCCCAAAGCCTCTCTTGGCACAGATATCATTGTCGGCTTTCCGACAGAGACCGAAGAGGAATTTCAGATGACCTGTGACGTATTTAGGCAAATACGCTACTCAGTTGCCTTTCTCTTTGCCTATAGTGCGCGCAAAGGCACTCCCGCCTTTAGATGGAAAGACGATGTCCCCGAAGAGGTCAAACAAGAGAGACTCCAAAGGCTGATGCGCATTCACGAGGAGATCTGCAACGAGGAGAGGCAAGAGATGCTCGGAGAAGTGGTCGAAGTTCTTGTCGAGAGGCCCAATCGAGATGAGGTGCGGCTTAAGGGCCGCACCAGATGTTGGAAAAAGGTGATTTTTTCGGGAAGCTCTTCGCTTGTCGGCACTCTGCAACAGGTGCGAATCACCGGATACAACCACCAGACACTGCTAGGAGAGCTTTGTGAATCAGTTCTTCACAAGGCGTGCGATCACAAGTCCACCTAAGAACCAAGCAATGGTCCCCTCTAGGATTCCGACGATCACATAGCCAGGGGTAAAGCCCCACCAGTTCCAGATTGGCACAAGCGACAAAAAGCCGACGAGAAACCCAACCACGGTGACAAATCTTACACGGTGCCAGTAGCGCATCGCCTTAGCTTGCAAAAGCAACCAGGTAATGAGAAAGGCGCCGATGAACTGGATCAGAAAACTGATGATCATCGCCCCCACCATGCTGGTCGCCATCCCTTCACGCTTAACGTTTACAAAGAGGAAGGGAAAAGAGGATGCCATTTGGCCCTGGTCCTGGGAAGAGCCCATGCT
>JABDDY010000009.1 GCA_013287365.1 Chlamydiota bacterium | reverse complement strand
TTGCCTGAATCAATAGCCTGAAGCTTAAAAGCGTAGGCGGCGCCTTGGATCTCGAGCATATAGGGGAAGGGAAATGAGGGAAGAGCCTCGTCGAAATAGAGCTCTATGGCGCACTGAGAGAGTCTAGACTGATCCTTTGGCCAGGTCGTTTTGACCACTTCAAAGTGTGGGGAGGGGTGCTTCTTCCCTCGGCGAAATAGTGGCGGGACCCAGAGTTTTCTTCTGTCTAAGTCCCCCTCAGCGGGCGCTGGGCCAATGCGCTTTCGCTCTTTCTCCGGAGTAGGAATCAGAGGCAGGGTCAGAAGCTTGGTAAAGATAGACTGTGACTGCTCTAAGTAGAGTTTCTGTCGTTGTGCAGGGGAATAACACTCCTTGAGTCGATTATTCTTAAGATCAAAGGTGTAAATGATCCAGGCTGTGTGGCCTGGTGCCTTTTTTGCGATCCACTGTTGCCAACTCTCTTTCTTCGACTTTAGGGCATTTGCGGGAGCCGTAATCTCTTCTAAGACAAGCTCCTCCTCCCTTAAGCGACGGATCATGAGCAAGCTATAGTGCGCATTTTGGGAGGTGACAATGTAGTCGCCCTCCTTGGCAGCCTCGAGTCGTTCTTTGAACGTGGGAGAAGACTCTAGGGAAGAAAAGCAGAGAAACAGAAGGAAAAGGAAAAAAAAGAACCGATGTTTCATCGGCTTGATTTTATCGCTTTTAGGCATAGAACAAAATCCTTTTCCTCGAGGCTCTACTTCTGTTAAGTTAAAAAAGTGGGCAGACTCGCACTGTTTTTTACTTTCTTCTCTTTTTTTCTGGGGCCCATTTTCCTAAGAGCTCAAGAATCAGAAGTTTACGATAATCTACCCCCTACGACGAGCACAACTCCTACCGATTGGCGCAGCGAGCTAGAATCGATTGATCGGCAACTCCCTGAGCTTAGGGATATGCAGGAGCAGCTCCGCTCGAGTATCGCAAAAAAAAGCAATAATGCGATGCGCTGGCAATTTCAGAATGAAAATTACCTTGATGCGCGCCGCGCGTGGGACCAGGTAGCTCGAGAAAAAGAGCAGATGGCCGCTGTCCAAAAGAAGATTGATGAGCTCGAGACGCGTCAGCAGGAGCTTCTGCGTGAGCATCCTTAATTGGCCGGTATAGGTCTTGAAACCTGTCGTGGGTTTTGCCTTGCAACCTGGCAGATGAATCGCTCCCATAGTTGCTTATCTGCAAAAGGGTCTAGACTATGGCCTTCGGCTTGACCTTTTGCGTCATAGATGAACTGAGTCACTTTTTCTGCTCCCAGCCCCGATCTTGCAGCTTTAATGAGTTTTTCAGGAGCCTCTTCACCAACCAGATGGTCGGGGTGCGTATTGACGATAATCGCATGGCTGCCGGGTCCTGCTTTTGGGTGGCAATTGGCTAGTTTTGCCACGTTGTTGAAATAGTCTTGTGCGACGCGGTGCTTGACCTCTGGAGAGTAAGATTTGAGTTCGCGTATCCCGCACATCGCAAGGTGGTAGCCAACAAAACCATAAGAATTTTTAAAGGTATTTGGCAGAGCATCAAAACCATTTTCCATGACGAGATTGATCCCTTCAAATTGGTAGCGAGCGAAAAGGTGGGTTGCATAGGCTGATCCAAGGCAAAAGCCGGTGACGTAGATGTCGTGGGGGGCGTAAGTTTTTTTCGCGAGCTCATACATTGTCTCTGCATCGAGGTAGCCGCCTCCCTCAGTGATTTTCCCTATGCTCTTGTAATAGCCGCGGGGATCGAAAAAATAACTGTTAGCATGCAGAGAGAGGTAGAGGGCAAAAAGTCCCCGCTCCATTGCCCAACTACTTGTCGGGGCATGGCAGCGAATGAAACAGAGATCCTCTTGGGGGCGCTCCATTCCCGATTTCCAGTGCATGGTCAGTAGCGCCTTTTTTTTCTGCCCGCCTATCTCCACCTGTACCTCTTCCCAGCCAAGTTGGAGGGAACTTTTTCGAATCATCTTAGAGAGAACATCTCTGTAATAGTTTGCCCATTCAGGATGATGAGTTGCCTCGTCCTGAAGGATCACTTCAATGGACTGGTCGGAGAAGATATCTTCGACAAAGGTTCCATCGGCGTTTTGAGAAACGGCCATTTCGATCCACTGGCCGCCTTTTTGCTCGATGGTTCTTTTCACATCTTGGTATTTGATATGGCAATATTCAAGCTTGGAGGTCCGCCTGGTGTCTGGGTCTAGTTCTTGCTCGATGGTTTTGATTCTTTCGATCTTGCAGCCAAGAGCTTCAAATACCCTGCGAGAAGCCTCGAGTCTCTCTGGGTCGAAAAAGCTTCGTCCCTGGAGGGTATCGAAGCAGCCCCCTTTGTAGAGCTCGATGATCTGGCGCTTGAACCAGCTGGTATTGTACTCTCCAAAGGTGAAGACCACCGCACGGAGAAGGTAGCCAAGCACTTTTTGAAAAACCCAATCGGTTGTCTCGACCGCCCAGTGAAAAGCTGAGGAAACCACCGTGCATGGTAGATAAAGACTTTTTGTAGCAAACGAAAGGTATGCTGTAGCAGAGTGGGTAGTTGTAGCCAAAATGCCCTCACAAGTTTTAAAGTTGGCTCCGGTCTACTCAAGTAGACTTAAGCGAAAAAAAAATTAAAAACCAACGCCTTTAAATTTTAAGTAGGTCCATGATAACACAAATAGAGAGAAACCGGCAAGTTAAAAAATATAGTTGCTGGCGAAGAATAGAGAGCTCCTCTTTGTTGCAGTAAATATTTTATTGCAACTTGGCGGACATTTTTACCCTTCGCTCACACTGATGATTTTTCTCGTGTTATTAATCTCTGCTTTTTCCTAATCTTTAAGACAAGAAACCACCTAGGGGGAAAATGCGAGCACTTCTCGTGCTCTACATGGTTGGAGTGCTTAAACTCGGTGAGGTTTACGGCGCTGGGCGGTACGCAGACTGCTATGCTCTCATAGAGCTTGGTGGGGTGCTCGGTGCTCTGGCCGCAGATCAGCTGATCGGGATGAGGCGAGCCCTGATCCTGGGAGGGCTGCTGATGTCAGCGGGTTACCTCTTCCTGGCAACGGGACTCTACTCTTTTCTCGGCTTTAGTCTCGTCATCGTGGGCCTAAGCCTTTTTACTCCGAATCTCTTGGCTCATCTCTCTCAGAAAAATGGAGAGGCGGGAAAGGGAGGGCTGCTTGCATGGGTGATCCTCCTGCTGAATGCAGGTACCTATTTTGCTACTCCGCTCTGCGCACTTTTTTCGCAGCATCAGGTTTGGGTTTCTGGTTTTTGGGTTGCCTCTTTAGGAACTTCACTCGCAAGTGTATCGCTACTGTTTTTTAATCCCTTGGAGGTGAAAGAAGAAAAGCAGCCGCTTTCTCGAATGAAAGCCACTTTGATCCTGGCTCTAGTCGCCCTTTTCACCCTAGGAGTGGTTTTTGGAGTGAGTAGACCAAATTTTTCTCTGCCTCTTCTGCCTTGGGCCGAACTGCTTGTCTTTACCTGTCTTCTCTTATCGCTCTGGAGGGGCGGTTTCCTGAAGCGCTCTCAGGTAGCACTTCTCGGTCTCTACCTCCTTTCTCTGATTTTTTTCTATGGCTTTGAAGAGCGGCTCACGAGTTTAGCGAGCTCTCTGTCATTTGCAGGGGCTCCACTCGGGGGATTTTTACTCGGTAGCACGCTGCTTGTTACGTTGAACCCGCTGCTTGTTTTTAGTTTAGAGGGTCCCTTAGATGGCCTTTGCAGAGAGGGTGGTCGGCCTTTCCTTAAGCTTGCACTCTCTTTCTGCATCGGAGCACTCGCTTTTGGCCTTCTTTCTCTTGGAAATTCCCTCTTTCTCACAGCTGGAGGGGTCAGCTTCATTTCGATTGGGGAGGTGCTCATCGGCTCCCTTGTTTACTGGTTTTGCTTTCGTCTTGCCCCGAAACACAGGGCGCATGTGCAGGTGAAGTTTTTCTGCCTGCTCTCTCTTGTCTTTTCTCTAGCGGTTTCTTTTGGGAATAAGACTTGTAAAGCGCTGAGTCAAGGGCTCTGCTTTTCAACCATGCAGCTTGCTCTGATCCTCGCTTTGCTGGGATTTTTGCTCGCTTTAATGGGATATTTCACGCAAAGAAAAGTTGTAACATGATTCAACTGGATCAAATCTCTTTGGGCTACCAGGGAGAGCCTATTCTGGATGAACTTTCCTTTAGCTTGCAGAAAGGGGAAAGATGTGCTCTTGTCGGGCGCAATGGCTCAGGGAAAACTACCCTTTTTCGCCTCATTACGGGGCAAGAAAAGCCAGATAGTGGAACAATTATGCTTCCCAAACACTATCGGATAGGGGTGCTTGAGCAACATATTCATTTTAGTTACGAAACTGTTCTGCAAGAGGCTGCGGGAGCTCTTCTTGAAGAGCAGCACTACCGCGCGAAAAGGCTTCTTTCCGGTCTTGGACTTGAAGAAGAGATGTGGCAGTGGCCGCCTCTTAAGCTTTCGGGAGGATTTCAGCTGCGCCTACAGCTGATTAAGGTGCTACTTGCAGAGCCAGATTGCCTTCTCCTCGATGAGCCGACAAACTACTTAGATATTCTCTCTATTCGGTTTTTAACCACTTTTTTGCAGCGCTGGAACGGGGAGATGATCGTCATTTCACACGATCGAGTCTTTTTAGATCAGATTTCTACCCATACGATGGGGATCTATCACAAGAAAGTGGTGAAGGTCAAGGGCAAGACCTCTGATTATTATGATTTTATCGCACAAGAAGAAGAGTTGCATGAGCGCGCAAGAGTTAAAACCGAGAAAGTGCGCTCTCATCACCAGAGCTATATTGATCGCTTTGGGGCCAAAGCTTCAAAAGCTACTCAAGCCAAATCAAGACAAAAGATGATCAGTCGCCTGCCTTCTCTTGAGAAGCTCAAGGGGATGGAGGGGTTAGATTTTGTTTTTCATGCGGCACCTTTTCCAGGCAGAAAAATGGTGGAGGTTCAAACCCTTTCCTTTGCCTACGGCTATCCCGTGATTCAAGAGCTCTCTTTTTCGATTGAAAAAGGGGAGCGCCTTGCCATTATTGGCAAAAATGGCAGTGGCAAATCAACACTGCTCCGGCTAATCGCGAGGGATTTAGCTCTGCAGAAAGGATCGATTGTCTGGTCAGAGTCTGTGGCCATTGGCTATTTTGGACAGACCAACATCGACAGACTAGAAAAAGGGAAGACGATTTTGGAGGAGATTGCTTTGGCAAATCCCTCTTTAAGCACTACGGAGGTACGTAGCCTCTGCGGTCTCATGCTCTTTGGAGGCGATAGCGCGAAAAAGAAAATCGGTCAGCTCTCCGGAGGGGAGAAGAGTCGTGTGCTCCTTGGCAAGATTTTAGCTCACCCTTGTAATCTTCTGCTTCTCGATGAGCCGACGCATCATCTGGATGTAGAATCTGTCGAGGCTTTGATCGACGCCATAGAGCTCTTTCAAGGGAGCCTGGTGCTTGTCACCCACAGCGAGTTGATCTTAGATCGGATTGCTTTTGACAAGCTCATCATCTGCCATCAGGGAGGTAGACAGCAGCTATTTCTAGGCAGCTACAGCGAATTTTTAGAAAAAGTGGGGTGGGAAGAGGAAAAAGAGAAGGCAAGACCGGTAGCTAAGGTACAGGTAGTAGGGGCTCGCTCTAAAGCTCTAAAACCTATTCAAGACAAGATTAGAGCCTGTGAAAAGTCGATTGCCGAGCTAGAGAGTTATTTGAATGAGATTCAGCAGGAGCTTCTTGGCAATCCCTCCTCATCGCAGATGCAAGAGCTTTTGAAGAAATTTGCAACTGGGGAACAGAAGAGAGAAAAGCTATACCTTGAGCTCGATGGAGCAATAGAAGAAAAGAAGATCATCGAGTCCCAATGAGAAAAACAGCAGGTCGCTTGTCTAAACGGGGAAGAGTTCTTTTCTTCCATTCTTGCACAGGGAGGCAATAGACCTCTTCTGTTTCAGCGGTTAGGTCAAGAGCGATCCCAAAATAGGTTTTAGGACCAAGAGCCAAAAGAGCAGAGGCAACAAGCGCCTCATTGCGGTAAGGGGTTTCGATGAAAAGCTGTGTCGATTCCTCCCGGCTCGCGCGCTTTTCGAGCTCTTTAAGAGCAAGACACCTCTTGTCCTCCTCGCGCGGTAGATAGCCGTGAAAAGAGAAGCGCTGGCCCTGCATGCCGCAGAGAATAAGAGCTAGCAGGATAGAGCTCGGCCCGCAAAAGGCGGCAATTTTCACCTGAGCTTCTCTTGCTCTTCGCACAAGAAGAGCTCCTGGGTCGGCAAGGCAGGGCATGCCCGCATCGCTAATCAGTCCCCAAACCTTCCCCTTTTTCATCGGTTCTAAAAGAGCATCCACCTCTTTCTCACTTGTGTGCTCGGAGAGGAATGCAAGCGGGAGCTCTTTTCTGCCAAACCGTTTGAGATAGAGGCGTCCCTCCTTTGGGCTTTCGGCAATAAGACCCTCCAGCTTAGCTAGAGCTTGTCCCGCAGCAGGTGGTAAAAGGCGGATCTCTTCCGTTTCGGTAAAGAGAAGATTGGGCAAGAGGTAAAGAGTCATGGACTTTGGCAAACCTCAGCACAAAAACGATCGAAGAGCAGCTGAGGGGAGCCGAGGCTCTGTTTGACCCCCAATTCGAGCTGAAAAAGAGAAAGAAGCGCTCGTCTAAAAAAGAGAGGCTTCCTCCTGCTGACAAGCGAGAGGTTGCGATCAAGAGGGTTTTCTCCTCTTTCCAATCGGGAGGTGAGCTTAAGGCCTGTTTCAAACAGATAGCGCAGCTGTGGAAGCAGCATCAGGAGCTGCGTGCTTTCTCGCACGAGGTAGGGAGGGGTGTAGGTTCCTTGGATCAGTACTTCGGCCAGCTGAAAGCCACTTTTCTGCGCCTCTGCTCTCATGCAGATTGCCTGCACATCTTCTTCTCCAATCTTTTCCCTCTCTCCCACGAAGCAGAGGAGTTTAGCCACCTCTTGCTCCAGAAGCTTTAAGTCGAGATCAGCGCGCTCTGTAAGGGAAAGAGCAGCTGCCGGGGTGATACTCTTCTTACTTAAAGACAAAAAGCGGGAAATGAACTGCAAATGGCGCTGCTGCTTCTCCTTGGCCTTTTCAGCGGAGAGGTCGAGAAGCAAAATTCCCTCTTTTTCGAGCTCAGGCAGAGGTTTCTTATCGGGCTCTATGCCAAGAAGCAGGTGAGTGCCAGAAAGTGGCGAGCGTGCATAAGCGATGAGAAGGGGCAACTCAGCCCTTTCTATTTCCCCGAGAGCGACACGCTCTTCCCCGAAGAGGGAGGCGGTAGAGACAAATGCAAAGGCCTCCTCCACATCTAGTGAATTTTTTACAATAATGCGGCTTTGTTTCCTTCGCAGCAGTTGACAGAGCAGCTCTACGATTGCTTTGCGCTCTCTTTGACCTGCGCAAACTACAAGAGCTGTCGTAAAGGGGTCGCTACGGTTTTCTAGGGTGTGGTAGAGAGCTTCAAAGGTTCGCAGTTTCATCTTAATCGCCCTGCACTAAATGAGCTAAAGCCTCTTTTTGGCTCTCATGAGCTAAAGAGACGGCTGCGTAGAGGGGCCGAGAATCAAGTTTGCCAAGTAAGGAATAATTCAGCGAGGAAAAGCGAATAGCTAAGCTGGTTTTGGGATGAGTGTCTAGGAAAGCATGCAAGCTGCGCAGCGTACTGCCATGTCCACTTTTAACCTCAATCGGGATGATCTGTTCCTCCTTCTGGATGAGGTAGTCGACCTCTGCTTTGCTATTTTTCTCTTTCCTTTTCCAAAAATGGATCTCCGCCTTGTAACTGGGATTGGCATAGCAAATCAATTCTTGGCCGATGAATCCCTCTGCAATTTCTCCTCGATGATCAAACCCTTGCAGAGGGTGTAAAAACCAGATCGAAATATCCGATCCTAAGATCGCTTGGCAAAGGCCAATATCGAGATAGATGATTTTGAAGGAGTCAAAGTCGGTGCTAGCTCCGATGGGAATCCCTTGACCTGAGCAGTTGTAAATGCAATGGATGATGTTAGCTCGCGTGAGTAGCTCTAAAGCAGGAGAGAGCTCCCTTTTTCTGTAGTCTCCGTGAATTTCTCTATAAGAAAATTCCTTGCCCATGAGGTGAGGGATTTGAGCAAAGAGTTGTTCTAGATATTTTACCTGTGTCTTTCTCGAGTACTTTTCAAAATCCTGACGGTAGGCCGTAGCGATCTGTTGCAAAACGCTCAGAACGGAAGAGGGGTTTTTGGTTTGTACCCATCTGGCTATAGCCTCTGGCATTCCTCCAATCGAAAGATACTCTCCTAGAAGGTCTAAAGTTTTAGCATGAATCAGATCTTCTAGAGGGACTCCAGGGGTATGCTTTAGAAGCTCTCGAGCGATTAAAACCTCTCCAGTAGCTACTAGGAATTCCAAGAAAGAGAGGGGATGCATATAAAGCATGGAGATGCGGCCAACGGGAACCCCCACTTTCTCCACTGCAAACTCTAAAAGAGAGCCCGCTGCAATGACATGTAGGTTGGGCATCTCTTCGTAAAAATAGCGAAGAGCGACAATGGCGCGAGGCGCCTGTTGAATCTCATCGAGAAAAAGAAGGGTCTCTCCTGGAACGATTGGAGTCTTGAGTAAAAGAGAAAGAGCGATGAGCAGCCTTTCAGGGTCGAGGTCTTTTTCAAAAATCGAAGCGGCTTGTTCCAACCGTTCAAAATTAAGCTCTACGAAAAACTTAAATTGCGCTCCTAGTCTGCGAACCGCATAGGTTTTCCCCACTTGCCTGGCTCCACGAAGAAGGAGCGGTTTTCGAAAGGGATCGCTTTTCCATTTTTCAAGATGTAAGTCTATGATTCTCTTGAACATGGCTGTTTTCCAAGGTAAAAATTTATTTTTTTGGTCGTTTTACAAGCCAAAATTAGCTCTTTTTTGGTTAAATTCCAAGGCAAATTGGGTTTTGGTTCGGGTGTGCCTAGTCTCTAGCAACAAATAAATTATTATTATTCGCAGAAATTGGATCGAATGCACTACACTAAGAGCTCACTAAATCTTAACGTTAAATATGAAAAAAAAACTAGCTTCCAAAAAAGCTCCTCCGAAGAAGAGTCCGCCTAAAAAAGCAGTGGCCAAAAAGCCTTCTGTCTTTAGGAAGCTTGCGGCGAGGTTTGCTCCTTCTAAAAAGAAGCCTCCTCCTAAAAAAGCTCCAGCTCCAAAGTCTTCTTCTCCGGCTACAAGGCCTAGTGCGCCAGCTCCAAAGCCAGCGGCTCCGGCTCCAAAGCCAGCGGCTCCTGTTGTCGTAAAACCTGTTTTTGTAAAAAAGGCAGAGAAAAAAATCGCCGCAGCGCCTCCATTACCTCCCCCATCTCCCAAAGAAAACAAACGGGTTCGCAAGCCGATTTTTTTAGACAGTCAAAAGAGTTTAACAGCCGAAGGCTGGAAACGACGCATGTTGGAGGCCAGATGATCGATTTAAGAAAAAAACGGGTATTCATAGCGGGCATTGGCGACGACCAGGGATATGGTTGGGCCATTGCTAAGGAGCTTGCAGAAGCGGGCGCTGAGATTCTGATCGGTTGCTGGACCCCCATTCTCAATATTTTCACCACCTCCTGGGAAATGGGCAAATTTAATGAATCGCGAAAACTTCGAAATGGCAAGCTCATGGAGTTTGCCAAGGTTTATGCTCTCGATGCTGCCTTTGACAGGCCCGAGGATGTTCCTCCGGAAATCGCGCAGAATAAGCGCTACCAAAATGCCTCTAGTTACACTGTGTCTGAGGTAGCTGGGGCTGTCGCCCGCGACTTTGGGCAGATTGATCTGCTCGTCCACTCCCTTGCCAATGCTCCCGAGGTAAAAAAACCTCTTCTTGAAACCTCCCGTGCGGGGTATTTAGCGGCTTTAAGCGCCTCTTCTTATTCTCTTGTCAGCCTGGTCTCTCATTTTGGACCACTCATGACAAAAGGGGGAAGCGTCCTTTCTCTGACCTACATTGCGTCTGAGCGGGCGGTTCCTGGCTATGGTGGCGGAATGAGTTCTGCCAAAGCGGCTTTGGAAAGCGATACGAGGATGCTGGCCTTTGAAGCGGGTCGCAAGTGGGCTTTGCGGGTCAATACGATTTCCGCAGGTCCTTTGCGCAGTAGAGCAGCAAGAGCAATTGGCTTTATCGACAAGATGATCGCCTACTCAGGGGCTAATGCGCCTTTGCAGCGCGAGATGGAGGCAGAAGATGTGGGTAGTGCCGCGCTCTTCCTTCTCTCTCCCTTAGCGGCCGCCATTACCGGAACCACTCTCTACGTCGATAATGGTCTACACGCTATGGGAGTAGCTCTTGATAGTCCAGCGCTCGCCTCATCTGAAGAGAGCACCCCTTCTCTTGCCAAATCGTCCTAGTAACCTTAGTTTTGGGTTCAATTTTATAGAATCCCTTACCGGATGCCAAAGAACATTTGCAGTACTCTATGAGAGTGGCTCTTGATAGTCCAGCGCTCGCCTCATCTGAAGAGAGCACCCCTTCTCTTGCCAAATCATCCTAGTAACCTTAGTTTTGGGTTCAATTTTATAGAATCCCTTACCGGATGCCAAAGAACATTTGCAGTACTCTATGAGAGTGGCTCTTGGTAGTCCAGCGCGAGCATCATTTGAAGAGAGCAGACCTTCTCTCGCGAGATCGTCCTAATGGCGATTTTCCAATCATAAGCGTCTTGTTTGGCCAATTGGGAAGGGCGGTTGCCCCTCATGAGGTGGCCAAAAAATTGGCCCTTGCCTTGAGAGGGGTGAAGCGTAAGGCCCAGTTTGAGAGGACCTGAGGTGATCTCTATGCCCTCGTCGAGGGTAAATGCGCTTGCCTTTTTTCCTCCAAAGGAGATCTTGTGATCGGGGTGGATATTGAGGTAGAAGGCGATTTCGTAGTTTTTGTCCCCCTCTTCCGGCACCTCTTCGGGTAGCCAAATCTCATCGTCTCTTAAGCGCAGCTGCTGCCTAGCTAGGGCAAAGCTATGGAGCTGTTTAGCTCCTCCCCACGCGATGTAAAGAGGCAACTCCCCATCTCCTCTTCTGTACAAGTAGGGACTTTTCTGAAGGGTCTTTACCTCGGCTGGCCTGATCAAAGAAGCTCTGACTTGCAGAGGATGAAAGGCCAAAGAACGCTTGGGAAACTGGCCTGTCCATTCTCCCATCATCAGGTCAAATAGGCAGAGGGCCGGCTCTCCTTTTTCTTGGAGCCATTTGTCTCCCTTGCCCAGGTAGAGACAGAGCGTCTCATTCCACTGCAGAGCGGCCGGCTCTAGCAGATCCTCTCGACCAGCCATTTGCGCTGCGATGCAAAGCTCTATCCAATCATTGACTGTTTGAGGTGTCGCAGTCTGGAGACTTCTGGGGCCGGCAAAAAGGAGCTCTTCTTTTAAAAAAGGCTCTAAAGTCTCTGTCAGGGAGCCAAGTACAGATCCAAATTCTTTAACCATCCAGAAAAAATAGGGGGCCAGTTTCCAGGCCATTTTCTCATCGCGGCAAAGAGGGTACTCGTGGACGTAGACAGGAAAATTGCCCTTACTCTCAAACCCTAAGATCTTTTCAAGTAGAGCTTTTCCCTCTAGCACCTGCTCGCTTTTGCGACTGCGCAAAAGGGCCAGGACAAAGGCGACATTTTCTAGAAGGGGGATCAGATCCCTTCTCTCCTCTTTTTCGTAGCAGAGGTGAACAAAGCCTGTCTGACTATTTTGCAGCTGCCTGCCAGCACTTAGGGCAAGCTCATGAGAGCGTGGGGGCTGAAAGAACATAATCTATTTATCAGGAACAATGACTCCGCAGGAGACGATGTATTTTAGCGCCTCTTCGGGGGTAATGTCTAGGTAAATGAGGTCTTCCTTGCGAAACATCAGCAAGAAGCCCGTTGTGGGGTTGGGGGTGGTCGGTACTAGAACAGAAATGAGCTCTTCTCCGATGGCCTGGCAGCAGAGAGAGGGGGCCTCTCGGACAACAAGGCCGATCATATAGGTGGTTTTGTGAGGGAAAGGGACCATCACAACCTGGTTAAAAGAATTTTTGTCTCCTGCAAAAAGGGTTTTGGTGATTTCTTGCGTGGTTTTATACACTTTATTGACAATCGGGATCCGATGGACGATGCGATCGCCAATCTTAAGCAGCGCATTTGTCAAAAACCAGCGGGTGAACATGCCAAGTGCGACGGTGATAAAAAAGAGCATGACGAGAATGAGCAGCTGGCTGGTATAGAAAACCACTTGCTCATGGGTTAAGAAAAAAAAGCCGCCCTTCATGAACTCGAAGTGGCTTAAAAAGTTGGAGACAAGACCAATGAAGGGCTTGGTGAGAAAGTTGACTACAAAGCCAATGATGAGAAGTGTGATTGTGAGAGGAAGGAGGATGATCAGTCCTGTGATAAAATATTTTTTCACATTTTCACTCTACGGGTTTTCTATTTCTTGCGCAATACGAAAGCGCCAAGGCAGGAGAGCATCTTCTCCTGCATAGTCAATGCCAATGCGTGGGGAGGCGATCACCTCTTCAGGAGTAAACCCGCGATCTTCGATCCAGATGGGCCCTTTAAGAAGATCGCTGCCGCTGTGTATTCTCTCAATACCGAGCGCTTTACAAACGGTGGCTGGACCGGTTGTGAGGTTTTTCGCTTTTTTGCGGCGTCTGACCATTTCTTCGATGCCGTCGGTGGGTAGGAGGGCACGGATGAGCACGGCATGAGCGGTATTTTCAGGTCCTGTGACAACATTAAACAAACAGTGCATGCCGTAGCAGAGGTAGACATAGGCGTGGCCCCCTTCACCGAACATCACCTCTGTGCGGGGAGTGCGTCTATTTTTATAGGCATGGCAGGCTCTGTCATGCGGGCCTTCATAAGCCTCTGTTTCTAAGATCATTCCTCCTGTAACTTTGCCCCCTATGTTTGTCAGGAGCCATTTGCCCAGAAGTTGCCGGGCAATTTGTACGGCACTAGAGTGTAGATAGAAAGATCGAGGGAGCATGGCCGCGAACACTCATTTTTTAGGCCGTCTAGCCGCTGCAATTTCCCACTTGCATTCGAGGTGAATCAGATCAACAGAAACTGGCCTGACCTGTAGCTCACTGCCCAGCATATGCCTTTTTTTCGAGGCTCTTCCGATTAAGGCAGGCTGTTTGGGCTCGTAGATGAAGTAGTCATTTTCTAGCTCGGAAATGTGGAGAAAGCCTTCGAGGAAAAGCTCTTGCACTTCAAAGGCAAGCCCAAAAGGTTTGATACGAGTGACTATGGCTTTGTAAAAACGGTGGGGATCTTCAAGAAAGTAACTCTTGAGTAGCCGCAGTTTTTTGAGGAGTTTGATCGCGCTTTCTGCCCTAAAAGAGACGCGCTCTTGTTCTGAGCATTTGAGCGCAATCTTGTTTAAATCGATCTCTCCCTCTTCCCCAAAGAGGAGCCTCTGGGTGATGAGGTCGCTATAGCGGCGAATCGGGCTTGTGAAGTGGCAGTAGTGCTCTAAGGCAAGGCCAAAGTGGCCCACATTGTGAGGGGAATAAGAGGCCAGTTTCATGTTGCGGATAAAGCCAATGGCAAGCTGCTGGCTAAAGGGAGTGTCTTTAGCAAGGCTAAATAGATTTTGCAGATCACTTGGCTCGGGGTGGGCCGGCAGAGGGAAGCCAAGAGCTCTTGCCATGCTGAAAAAATCCTCCATATTCTCTTGCGCGGGCTCATCATGCACGCGGTAGAGGAGGATCTTGCCCCGTTTTGTCAGGGTGATTGCCACCAGCTCATTGGCTTTGAGCATAAACTCTTCGACCAGTTGATGGGTGATGTCATATTCCTCGACCTTGACTCCATAGGGTTTGCCCTTTTCATCGACCTGCAAAACCAGATCGGGAAGAGAAAAATCGATGCTGCCGCGCAGGTAGCGCTGTTTTTTGAGTAGATGGCAGAGCTCGGTCATTTCGACCAGTTTTTGCTTAAAAGAGCTCTTTTTTTTGCCATCGAGAATCTCTTTAGCCTCTGAATAGGTCATTCGCTTATTGCTCTTGATGAAGGAGCGGACAACCTCCGAGTGGGTGAGCTTTCCCGAAGGGTCAAAGGTCATGAGTACTGAGACGGTCAGGCGCACCACCGCCTGTTTTAAGCTACAGAGATCATCGGAGAGCTCATGGGGAAGCATCGGCAAGCAGTAGCCGGGAAAATAGGTGGAGTTGGCGCGAAGAGCGGCCTCCTGATCAAGTGCTGATCCTGCCTGGACATAGTGGGCAACATCTGCAATGTGCACGCCGAGCTGAAAAAAGCCCTTGCGATCTTTTTCAATTGACAGTGCGTCGTCAAAATCCTTGGCTGTATCGGGGTCGATCGTAAAGCAGATTTCTTTGGTCAGATCGACGCGCTCTTTCAAATCCTTTGCCAGCACGCGGCTTCCCAGTTTTTTTACCTCTGTGATCGCAGAGTCTGGAAAGATATGTCGCAAATCAAACTCTTCAATGACAGCTGTAATGTCGCAGGAGGGATCATCGATATGACCGATAAAATGAGAGACATCGCAAATCGTTGGAGACTCCTCCTCTCCCCACTCGAGAACGCGCAAGATGACTCGATCGCCGATCTTCATCGGTCGATCTGGTGATGCGTTCACAACCACTGGCCTTGTCGATCCAAGTAGAGGCACGTAGGCCATCATGAGCCACTTTCCAGCTGCTCCCTGCGCATGGCTGATGGTTCCGGCAAGGTGGGTGCGGCCACGCTTAAGTACCGAGAGGATCTTCCCTTCAGGCCCCTTTTCAGAATGAGGTTTTGTCTGGATCAGCACCTCGACAAGATCGCCGTCGACTGCATTATCTGTCAGATGTTTGGGAATAAAGACATCCTGAGGGTAGAGGGAGAGATTATCTGGCACGACAAACCCAAAGCCACGCGGATGCAAGCGCAAGGTCCCTGTCATGATCTCTTTTGTTGACTCTATTGCCTCTTTTTCTGGTTTCTTCTTACGGCTTTTTTTGGGGGAGGTCGTGGCCCCTTTTTTTTGTTTTCTAGTCATTTTTTTCTATGGTGCCCCAATAAGTATCGAGAGTAAAGGTTCCTTCTGCTGTGGAAAGGAGATTCCAAGCATGTTTGCGCCCATCTGGCAATCTGGCTTTTACACGCTCACTCTGTCCAACGATGAGGCCTTCTTGAATGAGTTTTTCTAAAAAATAATCCGCCACAAGGCAGAAGTGGCGACAGACCCCTGTTTTTTTCACGATAAATTCATCGAGAGGGACCTCTTTTCTTTGGCTCACCAGTTCTCTAACTGAGAATTCTTGACAAAGTCGCAGGTCAAAAATCTGCTCCCGTATAAAAGAGGAGACGCTTGTGAGTAGTTCGTGGGTGGTGAGGGACTTTTCTGGTAACCTCTCTCTAAACTCCTCATAGGCTCTTTCTAAGTGGAACCTTTGCTCCGGAAAATAGGAAATCACCTCTCGGCTTGAAGGGTTTTGTCCGATCGATAAAAAAGGGGCGGTAAGCGCAGCGAGAAAAGGGATCATGAACCTCTCCGTCTCTCGAAGCTTAAAACCGTATTAGAGAGTAGCATCGCAATCGTCATGGGGCCCACACCTCCTGGTACAGGGGTAATGAAAGCGCATTTTGGTGCCACACGCTCAAAATCGACATCACCGACAATCCCCCCTTCTAAACGAGTGATCCCGACATCAATGACAACAGTTCCAGCTTTGACCATCTCCTCCTTGACAAAGCGAGGGGCCCCCATTGCGGCAACGAGGATATCTGCACTTTGGCAAAGCCTGAGAAGATCGCGGCTAGCTTTATGAGCGAGAGTCACTGTCGCATTGGCTCCCTTTTCTTTTTGGATCAAAAGGGCTGCAAGGGGCTTGCCGACTAGATTACTGCGACCTAAGATGACAACATGTTTGCCAGAGGGGTCGATTGCTGAGCGAGCCAAAAGGGTCATAATACCATAAGGGGTGCAGGGGAAAAAGCCATCTCTTTGCCCAAGGAGCAACTTGCCCATATTGAGCGGATGAAACCCATCGACATCTTTGCTTGGGTCTATGTGATCGATCACCTGGGATGTATCGATATGGGCGGGAAGAGGAAGCTGAATGAGAATTCCATCTACAGAAGGATCCTGGCTGAGCAGGGCCACTTCTTTTAAGAGGTTCTCCTCTGAAATGGTCTCTTTAAACTCGCGATCGATCGACAAAATGCCCACTTCTTCACATTTTTTTTGCTTCATTCGGATATAGGTCAGCGAAGGGGGATGTTCTCCCACCCGGATAAAAGCGAGCGATGGTTTGCGCTTAAATTTGAGAATTCTTTTTTTTAACTCTTCTAGAATGGCGTTTGCAACTGCAAATCCGTCAATGATCAACTGCGGCTTCTTCTCCTCTTTTTTACTAGAGTGTACACCTGAAGGGGACATGTAAACCAGAAAAATGCATAGAGACCATCAATTAAGGGCATGATGAGTAAATCAGAAAATAGAAAGGAGAGGTCAAGCGGCAGCCGGCTAGGGCCAAAGGAGAGGAAGGTGAGCTGCAAAGCAGAGGCTAGGCAGGAGATGAAGGCGGTGTAGAGGGAGAGGCTGAGCGACTGGTCGTCAAAAAAATGTTTCCTTTGCTTATAGGCGATCCAGCAGGTTAGCGTATAACCCAGAGAGAAAAAACCAAAGCGTAGAGAAGAGCTTGTCAAATCCACAAATAGTCCCACAAGCGTGCCCACCCAAAGAGAGGACTGCAGGGAAAGTCGCTGCATGGCAATGGCAAAAAAGGGGGCAAAGGCGACAAGGTGGAGAGGTTTTGTAAAAATCCCCCCATAGAGGTGAGCGAGAAGTGCGAGCAGAAAAGGAAAAATTAAAGGAATTTTTGCCATAGCACCATTATACGATATTTTCTAGCATAAGTACATGAGACTACTTTTTATTTTTTTCTCCCTTTTCTCCTGCCAGCTTCTCGCTGCGGATCCCGCACCCTTTAAGGTCAAGAATTACGCGCACCTGCAAGGGATGGAGGGGTTTGGCGATCATCTTTTGCAGATCCATTTTAAACTTTATGAGGGCTATGTCAATCAAACCAATCAGCTGCTCAGTCTGCTTAAAGATTACTCCTACGAGGGGCAAAAGCCCGATCCTCAGTATGGAGCGCTCAAAAGACGCTTCAATTGGGAATACGATGGCATGCGCCTACACGAGTACTATTTTGAGAATCTAGGAGGAAAAGGCGTTCTTGCTCCCAAATCGCCTCTTTATCAGAAAATGGCGCAGGATTTTGGCTCTTACGAGGCGTGGAAAAAGGATTTTATTGCTACCGGTATGATGCGTGGCATTGGCTGGTCCATTCTCTACTATGATCAAAAGGCGAATCGACTCTTCAATGTTTGGGTCAATGAACATGACCTCGGCCACTTGGCAGGAGGGACGCCGCTTCTGATTATGGATGTCTTTGAGCATGCCTACATGCCCCAGTATGGGCTAAAAAAAGAGGACTACATCTCCGCCTTTTTTAAAAACATCAACTGGGAGGCGGTGGTTAAGAGGTTTTCTTCTTGCTCCCTTTTTGAAGAGAAAGTGCAACAGATAGAAGAACGATCAGACTTAGGAGACTAAGCAGACCCGCTGGCATCCACTTGTGGGTGAGCAGAAAGCGGTAGGCAAAAAAACCTCCTAGCAAAAAGGTAACGAGTAGGGCGACATAGCCGCCCAGTACCTTCCCTCTAAAAGAGGCCCAAGTGCAGAGGAGCAGAATGGTTCCCGAAACAGTCCCTGCAATGAGGGAGGCATAGCTACTCGCTTTGAGGTGTCCAACAATCCCTCCCACTAAAATCAGCAGAGCATAAATCAGGGTAATCCAAGCGATTTTTTTCATCCCTCAAAGTCTTGCAAAAAACCGCTTTTTTTGCTCCCTTTTTTCGAAGAAAAAAGAGAAAATAGCTCCGTGGAAACAGAAATTCTCACTCCAAAGCAGATCGACCAAGCAGCTGCCTGGATCAAAAAAGGGGAGCTTGTGGCCTTTCCGACAGAGACAGTCTATGGTCTCGGGGCCTCGATTTTTAACGAGGAGGCAATGGCCAAAATTTTTGTCGCAAAGGGCAGGCCGCGCGACAACCCCTTGATTGCGCATGTCGCAAGCCTAGAGGCTGTATCGCAAATTGCCGTAGATCTCCCCGAGACTTTTTACCTCCTGGCCCGCCGTTTTTTCCCCGGCCCGCTCACGCTCGTTGTGCTGCGCCACCCAAAGGTCCCTGCCCTTGCAAGCGCTGATCTTCCAACCATCGCCCTTCGCCAGCCTAGCCATCCCGTTGCCCAAGAGTTCATTAAAGCCGCAGGTGTGCCTCTTGTCGCTCCCTCTGCCAATTTATCTGGAAACCCAAGTGGCACCACGGCTTGCCATGTCCTAGAGGACTTAAGAGGCAAAATTGCGGCGATTATTGACGCAGGACCCTGCTCTATTGGCATTGAATCGACTGTCTTGGATCTTGTCTCTTTTGAGAGGCCCACCATTTTGCGTCCTGGCCAGATCACTAAAGAGCAGATTGAAGGGGTGCTAGGCCAAGAAGTTGTCTACTACTCCAAGGGGCGCAGGGCCTCTCCTGGCATGCGCTACCGCCACTATGCTCCCCAAGCGATCGTGAAGCTGTTTTTCGAAGAAGAGAAACTGCGTGCTTATCTAGAAAGCGCATTCCCGTGCCGGCGCCTAGTTTTGTCTCAAGATAAAATCGAAGGGCCCTTCTTGCATCTGCCCCTTTCTGCGCAAACTCTTTATGCTAGTTTGCGAAAAGGTGATGAAGAGAGGTGCGAGGAGCTCTTGCTGCTTTGCAGCAAGGCCATCTTGGCCGATGTGGGTCTAATGAACCGCATCACCAAGATGGCTGAGGGGTGAGAGATTTAGGAGAGATCATCATCGGAGTCACTGTCAGTCCATTGAAGTTGAATTGGTGATGGCAGATTCTCACGACTCTCTTTTGACGTTGCTTTAATATGGTCGCTTTCGAGACCCTCAAATGTTAATACTTTCGTATAACGTGTGTTCAGATCAATAAAAGAAAAAATGACTTTTAAATTTTCATCGCAATAATGAGGATTATTATGCAAGAAATTAGTTGTGCGTTTGAAGACCTTTTCAAGGTTAAAGCGAGTTGCTTCTATTCCTCCTTGGTCTATTTCTCCTTGATTTCCTTGGACAAGAGTGATCGTGAAGGTGGAATTATTGAAAAGTTCAAAGTGGTGCTCGTGCGTCCAATCCTCTCCGACGGTCTTTATATGGGTAGTGAAACTATGAGCTCGCCTCTCAAGAGCTTTCTCCTCAGCAGTCTGAGATCCTGGAGCTGTACCCGAAACAGGTGACGTTGGAGTAGATGGAGTCGCCACTGGATTTGCCCCTCCTGGAGCAGAGGGCACCGTAGTGGGTTTTGTCGGTTGGGTCGTTGTTACAGAAGCGCTTGCCTTGCCATTTCCGCAGCAGCTGAGAATGGAGTTCAAGAGCCATTTGAAAAAGCCGCTGACTTTAGTCCAAAGGTCGGACAAAAAGAGAGACGAAGAGCTACTAGCTGCTTGGGTATAGGAGGTTAGGCAGCTTAAACCGCTGGTTTTTGAACTATTGCTGGTCAAGTGAGCGGGCAAAAGGCCAAACTTGGATGGCTCTAGAGCGCTTTTGATTGAAGGATCAATAGGAAGCATGATTTTTCCTCATTTTAAAAATGGGTTTATTCCTATTATTTTCTCATAGATCACCTGTTATTTTCAACAAGAACAAAATAAAAAATATGTTTATATAATATAAAATATTTAAATTTCTTGCCCACAACCCTTAAATAGCCCTACCATCGGATCAAAGGAGATCTCCCATGAAAGCAGTCGGCATTGAAGCATTTGGAGAGGTTTCTCTCCTCAAGGAGCTAGAACTTCCTCTCCCTCGTCCAGGTCGCCAGGAGGTGCGGATCCGCGTTCGTGCTGCAGCGTTTAATCCCGTCGATACCAAGATCCGTACAGGTGTATTTGGAGGAGCTGGCTTTCCCATTGTTCTGGGAGTTGACTGCAGTGGGGTGATCGATGCCGTTGGCGACCCGCTCTGCGAATTTTCTGTAGGGGACGAGGTCGTGGCGCTAGCTTTTGGCCCGGCTTGTGGTGGAACCTATGCTGAATACACGGTTCTCCCTACCTCTTTTGTTGCGAAAAAACCCTCTAACCTTTCCTTTGAACAGGCAGCCAGTCTCCCTCTTGTAGGAATCACGGTTTTTCAGGCGCTCATTGCAAATGGAGCTCTGCAGAAAGAGCGTTCCCTGTTTGTCATAGGAGGATCTGGGGGAGCAGGATCTATGGCTATTGCCCTTGCACATACCTGCAAGGCAACCCCCATCATCACAACTGCGGGTAGCGCGGAGAGTGCGGCCTATTTGACAAGTCATTTGCAGATCCCTGCTAAGCAGATCATTCTCCATAAGGGGCTGAAAATGGAGGAGATTGAAAAGAGGGCCTTAGATCTTGTGGGGACAAGTGGCTTTGCCACTGTCCTAGATACGGTTGGAGGGGAGATGACAGCTCTTGCTTTGCGGTTAGCTGACATCGGAGGCCACGTGGCAACCATTTTGCCGCAGTCTCAGATCGATTGTAGTAGGAATAGCCCCATTTTTCAAAAGTCGCTTTCCCTCCACTTTGTCTTCTCGGGATCAGCTGCCTTTTCAGGCAAGCCCGCCTCCTGGACGATGTATAAAAGTCAGCTCAAAGCCCTCATGCAACTGATTGAGAGAAAAGAGCTGATCTGTCCCCAAATCGAAATGGTAGGCAGTCTTTCGGCAAAGACTGTCCAGGAAGCCCACCGCAGACTCGAGCGCGGCGGGATGAGAGGCAAGCTCGTCATGCAAGTGACGAGCTGATTTATTTCTTAGCTGATCACGTTATTAATGATACTAGTTGCTTCGGAATAGCAACGGTTTTATCTACGTACTCGCTACTTATTCCATAAAAAACATTTTTGTTCTGGCCGATAGTAAATGTAAGACCCTCTATTCGCATTTCTAGACTAGACTCAAACCCAAATGTAGCGCGTAAGGTGCTAGGAACTTCTGGGAAAGGACTTTGATCCAGTTTCTGCAAAACATCTTTTAGGGCGATGTGAGCGCTTAGAGATGAACTGACTAGAGCCTGATCATCAATAAAAATAGTCATTGTAAAATTTGCGTCGCCGCCTCTCTGGCGGAAAGAGTGATTTTTGATCCAAGACTCTCCGTGACCCTTAACATAGCCGGACACAAGGCTGCGAATCGGGTTAAAACCGGTGGTCCATGTGGATGAGCTTGTAGGATTTTGCGCTACGGAGCTGTTTGAAGTAGGCTGATTGGCAGTAGAGGCGGGTGAAGCATCATTTGTATTTGTGCTTGCCGGCCCTCCTTCGCTCTTTCCAAAACAGAAGAAAATCGAGTGAAAGAGCCACTTAAAGAAATTACCGACTTTTGTACAAAGGTCAGACAAAAAGCCAGATGAAGAGCTACTAGCTGCTTGGCTATAAGAGGTTAGGCTACTTGGGCTATTTGTTTTGGCCGCCGTTGCAGGGGAGACTCCCTGAGCAGAATTGTCAATAAAAATTTTACTAGATTCTGAAACTGGAAACATAGGTTTTCCCTCGAGAAAAATTGTTTTTAATATAAAGATTTTCTCACAAACCAGTTATTTTTTCAATAGCTAAAACGCACTTGGTGAGTAGAAGAGCAAAGTTTTTTTTGTCACGGGATGGACAAATCCGAGCTTGAGGGCATGCAAATAGAGTCTGGGGCTCTCATCTTCCGGCTTGCCATATTTGGTATCGCCGACAATCGGAAATCCTGCCTCGCTGAGGTGGACGCGGATCTGGTTTTTGCGCCCCGTCTCAAGCTTGAGACGCACAAGGGTCATCTCTTCTCTATACTCGATGAGCTCGTAGTGGGTAATGGCCAGTTTTCCCTCTTTTGAGGATTTTTCCTCACTGTGGACAAAGTAGTGAGCATCTTCCCTTAGGTAGCTGCGGAATGTGCCTTTTTTCTCTGTGAGCTTGCCGTGGACAAGAGCGCGGTATTCGCGCTCGATGGTATGCTCTTCAAACTGCTCTTTAAGGCCTTGACGCGCTCTTTCGTTGTAAGCAAAGACAAGAAGCCCGGAGGTTTCCCGGTCGAGACGATGGACAGGGTAGATGCGAGGGCGGTGAAAGCGGCGCTTTAAGAGGCTATGGGCCGATCTCTCCAAGTCAAAGTCGGTCGCGACACTGAGCAATCCTTCAGGCTTATCAATGACAACCAGATCGCGGTCCTCATGGAGGATTTTGACCGTTTCGTGAACGACTTTAGGACGCTTGCCGATTTGGACGCTCTGTCCCGGTTCCACCCAAATGTCGCTGCGCGCTGCGACTTTTCCCTCAATGTCTACACGACCTGCTTGAACAAGTCCTCGCAAGTAGGTCTTGGAGCTATCCGGGTAGCCCGTGCGGAGCAGATCTAAAAGGAGAATCTTTTCTTTAGCTATAAGTTGCATGGTGGACATAATATCACAAAAGTGGCTAAAGTCGAATACACAAGTATATATACAGTTTAGGAGAGATCTTGCGATGGAGAGCAACCGCGAAAAAGTGAGTTATTGCATTGGATTGGAGGCGGGGAAAAATATCCGCAACCAATTTAAAGACATTGATTTAGAGCTATTAAAAAAAGGATTTCAGGACGCGGTAGCTGAAAAAACTCCCGCTCTAGCCAATGAGGAGATCCACCGTATTCTCAAGGCTCTCCATGAGCAGATCCAGCAGCAGCAGAAGGCCTTTGTCCTCCAGGTGGCGGAAAAAAACCGCAGGGAGGGAGAAGCCTTCCTTGAGGAAAATAAGACCAAAGCTGGAGTTGTCAGTCTGCCAAGTGGGCTTCAGTATAAGGTTTTGGCCTCCGGCTCTGGTCGCACCCCTACTATGTACGATACGGTTGAAATTCACTACCGTGGCCAGTCGATTGAGGGTGCCGTTTTTGACAGTAGCTATGAAACAGGTCAGCCAGCGCGCTTTCCTTTGAGCCGCCTCATTCCCGGCTGGTCAGAGGCGCTCAAAATGATGAAGGTGGGCGATAAGTGGCAAGTCTTCATTCCCTCTTACCTAGGCTATGGAGAGATGGGATATGGCCCTCAGATCGAGCCCAATATGGTCCTCATCTTCGAGATGGAACTTCTAGGGATTGTTGCTCCGTAGGCGGTAACAAAAATGGTCAAAGCGCCGAAGCTTCGTCTTAAGAAGAATGCAAAAGTTTCTAAATACGACCCATTTAAAGAACTTTCTGACGAAAAGCTTGTTGCACTTGCTTTTTGGGAATGTTTAAAGGATCGGGACACCCAAGGCGCTCTCGAAATAATAGCAGCACATCTTGGCCTTTACAAATAGGCTTTGCTGCGTAAGTCACTTGTCGACTAGACACAGTTCCATAAAACGCTCGAGTTGAATAGAGAGATCGAGGTGCTGCACTGTGGCTCGAATGGCAGATGCCGAAGCGAGGGTCTTGGGCACTTTTAGTGCTTTTTGCAGCGCCTCTGCAACCGATGCATCGTCGTTTAATTCTTCAATGACAGCGCCCGTTTCTTTTGTCAGCACTTCGCAGCCTCCGTTGTGCCTTGAGGAGACAACAAATAGGCCGTAAGCGAGCGCTTCAACTGTGACATTGGCAAAAGGATCATAGTAGGAGGGGATGACAAGGGCATCGGCTCTCTGATAAAAGGGCCTCATCTCTTTTTGCTGGCCATAGAAGGTGACAGGCAGCTGCCACTTTTTGCTGAGCTCCTTAAAGGTTTCCATCTCTTTGTCTTTGCCGACGACAGAAAGGTGAAAAAGGTCTTTCTCTACAAGACGGAGCCCTTTGAGCAGCCTTTCGAGCCCTTTGCGTCTAAAACCCTGGCCTACAAAGAGCAGCGCAAAGCGGTCCTGTTTTCTCGTCTCTAGACCTTCTGCAAAAAAGGGGGTGATCTGATGCCACTCCACTCCGTTATGGATCACGCTGATTTTTTGGGGATCTACCCGGTAGTGGGTGAGGATCTCTTTCTCGACCATCTTAGAATTGGTAAATAGCCGGACAAGACCTTGGTGTTCAAAGGCCCTTTTTTCTAGAGCGAGCAGCGTTCTATGCAGAGGGTTGACTCTGTGTCGCAAAAAAGAAAGTCCCTTTTCTAGTTCGATGCGCCTCTCTAAGTAAACGCGGTGCACGCCATTTCCTGCTCGAAGATGTGTTTGGAAGCTATTGCGGTCAAGCCCAAGTACGATGTCGGCGCTGTTTTGTCTTAGAAAAGAGGTGCAAAAGCGGTCAAAAGAGAGAACGCGCAGAACGCTTAAGGGAAGACAGGGGGAGTGAGAGTATATTTTAACCCCTTCTGGGATCTCAGAAGAAGGGCCTGTCGTGAGAAGGGTGACCTCGCAGCCCTTTTTGGCAAAGGAGCTAAGCAAAAGTCTGCCCCATTTCTCAAGGCCGCCTCTGTGTGAAATGCCGCTTTTAAGAAGAATGATTTTTTTCATTTTAGCAGAAATGAAGAGTTGGGCAAGGGGGGACTGCCTTCCTGGATATGGATCTGATGGTTTTCAAGGTGGATACTGAGCTCGAGCCTTTTTTCATCGGACTTGAAGAGCTGGAAGCGGTTCATGTAGCTGCGGAAACGATTGCGCAGATATTCCTCGCGCAGCAGAGGCTGCAAATCGCGCCCTTCTTCGTTTGAGACATCTGCCATCATTTTGGAGACGTAGCGATCTTCGAGCAGCCTTGGGTTGATGAATTCAATCGCCCAGGTGAGCTGGCCCTTATCTCCCATGGGCTCCACGACAATGACAATCTGCATCATTTCTTCCACAACTTCCGCAAATAGCTGGCTCACTCCTTTGGCAAAAAGGGGTTCTGAAAAAAGGTGGAGGCCATAGATTTCCTTGATGAGAGGAGAAGAGGCAAAGGAGACCGTGCTCGGGTTGTAGATGGAGAGCGATTCCATGGGAAAGTAGGCGATGACGGGGATTTGCGACTCGATTGGAAGCAGAGATACCCTTGCAAAATCGATGCGCAGGTCCTTGGCGCGCATATCGTCAATTTCAATGGGAACATCAGAGAGCAGGGGGATGCTGACCCGTTTCCACCGTTCGGGGACAAAGAAAGAAACTTCGTCGCCTTTGACGGAATCTGTTCGAGCAGAAAGGGCATCGAGCTCTGACTTGGAGATGTCGCTCAGGTCAAAGGTGAGCCTGACCCCTTTGGCTTTTAGCCGCTTGATGACCTCTTCGGGTCCGCTGACATTCATGTTGAGCTGGTAGGGCCAGATGTCGAGGAACTGATACTCGCGAGGCGCTTCTCCAATTGGCTGCGTGATGAAGACGGGAATTTTCTCTGAAATCAGCTTGGTCAGGCGAATGATGACGCTTGTCGGAGCGACCCGACTAACGCCCTTGGAGAGGTTGACCTCTGGGTTGAGAGAGCTTAAGTTGCGTCGTGTGATCGGAGCGATCCACTCTCCTTTTTTGCTTTGCGCATCGATCACTACTTCAAGATCACTCGAGGTGAGCTCTTGGAGAAGCTTTTTCGTGCCGACTAAAGTGATCGAGACGCGTCTAGAGAGCACTCCATCGCTTTGCATATCGACAACCGTTTTACCAGTTGGAATATTGATGATGCGCACAGGAATGTTGCTGATGGTTTTAGAGCTGATCAGCGACTGATTGACAAGCAGCCAGATGATGATGGCAAGTAAGAGGGAGATTGTCTTGCGCTGCCAATTATCGATGAATAGTTTTCGCAGGAGATTCTTCATGGTTTTTTAAGCCAGCTCCGTAAGGTGAGTTTGCGCTTTTCCTGCTTTTCTTCAGGGGGCTTGAAACTGCGGATCACTCCCTTGAAGCGATCGACTTTAATGCCTCTTGTCATCTCGCCTTTCCAAGCAACAGAGACCTTGCCCGTTTCCTCTGAGACGACAATCACAAGCGCATCTGTCTGCTGGCTGAGGCCAAGCGCCGCTCGATGGCGGGTTCCCATTGAGCGAGTCAACTGAGACTCTTCTTCGGCAAGAGGCAAAATAGCAGAGGCCGCTAAAATCGTCTGCTCTCGGATCAAAACAGCTCCATCGTGCAGTGGAGTGGTTGTCATGAAGATCGACTCGAGAAGCTCTGGAGTAAACTGTGCATTCAAGGCGATTGCCTTTGCGGCATAGTCGTCGAGCGGATCTTCATGTTCGAGGACGATCAAGGCTCCAATGCGCTTTTCTGATAGACGGTAGACAGAGGTGGCCAGCTGGTCTAAAAAGCGGTCAAATTGGCTGAATTCCTTCGGATGTTTTCCTTTGAGGGTGAGCTTGGAAAGGGCAGCGCGCAGCTCTGGCTGGAAGATCACGATGATCCCGATCATCGCCACATTGGAGACTAAAATTAAAATTTGGTGCAAAATCGGCAGCTTTAACCAAGAGGAGCCCGCTAGGATGAGCAGGAAAGCAAGCAGACCAAAAATGAGATCGCGAGAGCGCGTCTGCCAAAAAAAAGAGAGGAGATAATTGAGCATGATCGTGATGATCATGATCTCGATGAATGCAGAGAGCACAAGGTCCTAGTGGGTAAGAGGATGATAACTATTTTGCTCAATTTTTCAATTGTGTCAAGGGAACCCCTCCCTAGCTTAGAGAGGGGCTTTGTAGATGTTTAGTAGGCAAGATCTTTGAGTTCTTTGGCCTTGATGACGAGCTTGCCTTCTTGCTCAGATAACTGGACAAACTCGTGAGGGGAACCGGATTGGGGTAGAACCGTTGTCTCTACCTTAGTCATGGGGTTTATCAGAATGACCTTTTCGATCTTTGCATCATTTTGAGGAGCAAATACGACCTCTTTTCCCCAGCCTAAAGTCTCAGATTGCTGCGTTCTGACCTCCTTGATTTGGGTAAATCCAACTTGGAAGTATCCAGAGGGGGTTCCTTGCTTTGAATAATAGTGCCCGTTTATTTTCTCAGAACTCTCAGGAGGAGTAATGGCTAGATGGGGAGTGCCCCCGACTGCTTCGAAGAAACTATGATGAACAGAACCGGCCTTTATACGCCAACCCTCTTCAGGGGAAATAGAGAAATGGATTGGTTGTTTCGGTAACCGGTCAAATTTTACTAGGTCTTGCCAAATTTGTTTTTCCTCTGTCTTACAAAAGAGAGCAGTTACCTGAAAAGGAACTGGGGGCAGCTGTCTGACAATCAGCGGGTGAGAGAACTGAGAAGTGGCCCAAGAATAGACATAACCGGTTGACCAGGCTACTTGCAGGGTCCCTTCTAAAATGGAACATTCGCTGGTTTCATCAGCAGAGCTGGAAACTTCGATCTGGTATTTGAGCGCTGTGTTTGAGCGTTCAATAGGCTCATATTTTTTGCCGTTCAAAGTAAGGGAATGGTCCCATTTTTTGTCTCCACCTTTAGGAAATTGTCCTGTAAAGGTTAGATCGACCTTTGTCGCTACAGGTGAGGTGCCCTCAAGGTTCTTAACCACCGTAACTACTTGTGGCTCCATCTTTTCTAGGTAAGGGTAGGATCCCTTGATTGGAGCAGCATTTATTGAAACTCTGGTGGCAAGAGCTTTTGCATCTTTAGCCGTTAGCTCGCGACATAGATTTTCGAGATCTTCGAATACAAGCTGAGTCTGTCTGCCTACCAGCTCATAGGTTACTTTCAAAATTCCGCTTTGATCATAGCCGAGGCGAAGGTTGTTAACCAGTTTTAGGGTTTGCTCCGCTGCACCTAGCAGTGTGGTTCTTTCCTCGCCATGTGGGCTATTTATTACCTCAATGAGTGCCTGTTTGCTAAGCGCAGATGCTTTTTCGAGCATCCCATTTATGGTGTCGCTGTTTTGAAACTTAAAAACCGCTGCTGCTTGATCTGCTGTTGTGGCTGTTATTTGGGCCATAAAATCTTCCTCCTTACGTTGTAAAGGAAACAGTGAATACAACCCAAAATTGTAATCATCGGACAAAATTTAACCAATCTTTAAATTTACCCTCTATTTTTCTGTTTCCTCCAAAGTCGGGAGTCAAGTATAACTTTCGAGTTTAGCAAGTTGAAAATCTGTGGTAGGTTCATGAGCAAAAAAATCTCCTTTTTTTCTTTAGCCATTCTGATTGTAGCGGCCATCGATAGCATCCGAAACTTGCCCGCTGCGGCACTTTTTGGCAGCTCGATGATCTTCTTCTTTGTTCTCGCTGCGATTCTCTTTCTGATCCCCACTGCATTTGTTGCGGCAGAGCTTTCGGCTATTTTTCCAGAAAAAGGGGGGGTCTACCACTGGGTCCACCAAGCTTTTGGGCAGAAGTGGGCAATGGCAGCGATCTGGCTGCAATGGATCAATACGATGGTCTGGTATCCGACGATTCTCTCTTTCATTGCGGGGACGCTCGCCTACTTAGTGAATCCTGAACTTGCTCAGAATAAGATCTACTTGATCAGCTGCATTCTGACCATTTTCTGGGGGCTGACCCTGATCAATTTGAAAGGGCTTCAGGTCTCTGCTATCTTCAACAACCTCT
>JABDDY010000008.1:27730-28893 GCA_013287365.1 Chlamydiota bacterium | reverse complement strand
AATGGGCGATGGACATTAATTTCAACAAACTTCGATTAACTGTTCTTCATCACCTCTTGCTTAAAGCGGAGATTTTAAGCGGAGCTGAGTTAAAATTTATTAGGCAGTTTTTAAATATGACAACAACCGAATTTGGCAATATTTTTGAAGTTAGTCATGTATCTGTACTGAATTGGGAGAAAGGGGTAAATCAAATAGCATCAACAACCGACATCTATCTTCGCCTATATGTTCTCGATCAGCTACGTGTTAAAGACAAAGAATTTCGCACATTTTACAGCAACATCACCCACACAAAATTGGCAAAACCCAAAGCTGAAAAACCCAGTCCACTGTTGATCGACATTCACGAGGAACTAAAAACGGCGTAAACGCACACCATCGCATTGCGGAAAATTATATTGTTTCTTGAGGAGCAGATGCTTCTCGGTTCGTGATCACTTTCTGAATGACTTCGCGTAGCTCTTCTTCACTTTGAAGCCCTTCTTCCTTTCTCTGCAATTCTTCGAACTTCTCATATTCGGCAAAAGCCAGCTCTTTAGCAAGTTCTGTCGAAATAGAGCCTGCATGAGTCAAGATTTTCTCATCGTTGACCTGCAAAAATGCATCGAGCTTAGTTTTCCAATCGGCCATATACATAACTTTATGATGGCGCGCTTGCCTCTCGGCAAAGTCCAAGTATTGGCTCACCAATTGCTCTAAGTTTTTGATTTCGTCATGATTCAGATAGTTTTTGGCGATCTCTATATCCCGTTTTGTCAATTTTTTCCCGCGACGTACTCCCTCCCAAGTCATCAGCCCTAGATTGGGACGGACAGCACTCACTCGGTCGCGAATAATTTCAGCAGCTGTCAATCCCGTCACCGCATAGAGAAGTTTGTTTTGCACAGTTTTGAAGAATTCCTGCGTCATCGGATGCTGAGGATCGTAGTCAGCGCTGAGCGTATAAATATCCCGTATTTTTTGATAGAAATGCTTCTCCGATGCTCGAATGGCCCGAATACGGTCCAAAAGCTCGTCAAAATAAGCAAGCCCGCCAGGGTTACTCAAACGCTCATCGTCTAAGGCAAATCCCTTAACGATATAGTCTTTGAGCAATAGACTCGCCCATTGGCGAAACTGGACTCCTCTATGGGATCGAACACGAAAGCCCACTGCAAGGA
>JABDDY010000008.1:0-27720 GCA_013287365.1 Chlamydiota bacterium | reverse complement strand
CTGCAAGGATCGTATCCAAATTGTAGTAGATTACAGGCCTTTGAACTTTTCTCGATCCTTCTTGCCGAACTATTAAGTATTGCTTAATAGTTCCCTCCGTCGGAACCTCTTTTTCTTCGTAAATATTTCTGATGTGAAGATTTATATTTGCAACGGTAGTTTGGAAAAGCTCGGCCATGAGCGCCTGTGATAGCCAAACCGTGCCTTGTTCAAGCCGCACTTCAATACGCTGACGCCCATCCTCGGTTTGATAGAGGAGGATTTGACTTTTGCCTATTGAGTCATTTGCCATGATGATGATCTTTTTTCAGCTGAATAATCATGAGTTCAATTGGATCATCAGAACGATTTACACTCCGATGAAGTTCATTCTCGGGGTCAGCTGCACGAAAGACAGCAACATCTGTCGGAAAATGCACATCTGTCACTCTTCCATCAGCCTCAAGGCGAGTAATAACTCCACCCGTTAATGCCACGACAACGGCCGGATAGACATCTCGGTGCAGACCGATCTCTTCATGAGGAAAAACTTTTACCTGAGCGATACAAACTTGATCGTTTTCGAAAAGCTGATTGTATTCTAAAGCTTCAGCTTGGAATAAAATCGAACAAAATAACATTGTCAACACTTTGCTCATAATCTCCTTTACTTAGGAACATTACTCAAAAAGGATTTAAAATCTCCGGATGCAAGATTCGAACTTGCGACCAATGGATTAACAGTCCACTGCTCTACCGCTGAGCTAATCCGGAATAGAAACAATGGCCCTCGCTGGACTTAAGACACACCAGTAGGAGCCAAGCGCCAAATCTAGCAAACCCTCGTATAAAAAGTAAATAGCAGCTCTGTTACAATCTGCTCTTCGAGATTATGGAAGAAATTTTTGGATACATCGAGAGCATTGTCTTCTCGGGAGAAGAGAGTGGCTTTACGGTGGCCAAATTGAAGGAGCCAAAAAGACGGGAGCCGACCTGCATTGTAGGCCATATGCCCACGATCCAGCCAGGAGAGACGATCCGGGCCAAGGGAGATTGGAAGCGCCACGCAAAGCATGGGCTGCAGTTTGAGGTGGACTCCTATGAGACAAGCGCCCCCGCTGATCTTGTGGGGATTCAAAAATATTTAGAATCGGGGATGATCAAGGGGATTGGCCCCGCCTATGCCCAGCGGATTGTAGAAAAGTTTGGGCTA
The DNA here is from genome assembly GCA_013287365.1 of Chlamydiota bacterium. Classification (GTDB taxonomy): domain Bacteria; phylum Chlamydiota; class Chlamydiia; order Chlamydiales; family Rhabdochlamydiaceae; genus JABDDY01. Next base: position 26,528 of record JABDDY010000008.1, on the reverse strand, counting down.
GAGACGCTTAAAGTCATTGACGAGATGCCCGAGAAGCTGCTCCAAGTCCAGGGAATTGGAGAGAGGCGCACCCATCAGATCATGAGCTGCTGGCAGGAGCAGCGCTCGGTGCGCAATGTGATGATTTTTTTGCGTGGGCATGGGGTGAGCCCCGCCTTTGCGCAGAAGATTTTTCGCACCTACGGGGAAGAGAGTATTGCCAATGTGCGGGAAAACCCCTACAAGCTGGCTCAGGATGTTTTTGGCATTGGGTTTAAAACAGCCGATAAGATTGCGCAAAATCTTGGGATTGACAAGGAGGCTCGTGTACGGATCGATGCGGCCATTTTGCACTCTTTGTGGGAGCTAAGTGGTGAGGGACACACCTGCGCTCCGCAGGAGCTGCTTGTGGCGACTGTGAAAGAGGTGCTCGAGATTTCTGAGCCCAAAGTAGTGGAGCAAATCGCCGATCTTGTGCAGAGACAGGAGCTCATTTTACAGGAGGAGCGTATCTGGATTCGACCACTGTTTTTATCAGAGGTGGGGATTGCGCGCGAGCTTTCCAGGCTTTTAAGTAGCCGATGTGCTCTTCGAGAGGTGCAAAAAGATAAAGCGCTTGTATGGGTACAGGATAAGCTCAAAATTGAGCTGGCCAGCGAGCAGAAGGAGGGGGTGCAAAAAGCGCTGGAAGAGAAGGTGCTGATTCTCACAGGAGGTCCTGGAACGGGAAAAAGCACCATCACAAAGGCGATTCTAGCCATTACAGAAAAGCTCACAGGCAAGATTCTGCTTGCCGCTCCAACTGGCCGGGCGGCCAAGCGGCTAAATGAAATCACGGGCAAAAAAGCTTCGACTATTCATGCGCTGCTTGAAATGGATTTTAGCACCTTTAAGTTCAAGAAGGGGAAAGATAATCCCCTAGAGTGTGATCTTCTGATTGTCGACGAAACGAGCATGGTCGACACGCAACTGATGCACAGTCTTTTAAAAGCGGTTCCAAAAGAGGCGCGGGTGATCTTTGTAGGAGATCCCGATCAGCTACCGAGTGTGGGACCTGGGACAGTTTTAAAAGATCTGATCGACTCGGAAAGGCTCTCTCTCTGCCGGCTTCAGGAGATTTTTCGACAGGCTAAAGACTCTGCTATTGTGATGAACGCCCACAGAATCAATCGAGGAGAGTTCCCTCAGCTCTATACAGGGGCAAAAAGCGATTTTCGATTTATCGAGAAGGAGTCGCCCGAAGAAATCTTAGCGGAGATTACAGAGCTTGTCAGTGAAAGATTGCCGCAATTTCATCGCTTTCATCCCTTTGACCAGATTCAAGTGCTCGCTCCCATGAAGCGCGGGGTAGTCGGTACGGAAAATCTCAACGCTGTTCTGCAAGAAAAGCTCAACCCGAGCCCTCACCCCCTGCTGCGTATGGGCAAGCGCTTTCATGTAGGCGATAAGGTGATGCAGATGCGCAACAACTACCAGAAAGAGGTGTTCAATGGCGATGTGGGCCGGATCATAGAAATCGATCTTTCTGACCAGGTGATGAAGGTGGCCTTTGATGGGCGGCGTGTGCCCTATGATTTTACCGAGTTAGATGAGCTCGCACTTTCCTACGCGGCCTCTGTTCACAAGTACCAGGGATCGGAATGCCAATGCATCGTGATGCCAGTTCATACTTGTCACTATGCTCTTCTCCATCGCAATCTGCTCTACACCGCCATTACGCGGGGGAAAAAACTGGTGGTCCTTGTGGGAACAAAGAAGGCGCTAGCCTTGGCCGTTCATAATCAGCAGGTCCTTGTCAGGCATACGGGGCTAAGGCAGAGGATGGAGGAATTTCTCAATAAATCTGCACAAGGCATTTCCGTGCCCGTGCCCGATTAAAATGCTACATCTTGGCAAGGGTCTTGAGACCTAAGAGATGGAGGCCCGTTTCGAGCGTGAGGCCTGCCGCTTGACAGAGGAGTAATCTGCCCGCCTCTTGTGGAGAGCCTTCGACTCTGCAGTCGCGGAAAAAGGCGTTAAACTTCTCTGCAAGTTCGTAGAGATATTCGCAGAGGCGATTGGGGAGTAGATCGCGCGCCATGGCCTCGAGTGTTTCGCCAAACTGCAAGATGTGGAGAGCAAGAGCTATTTCTTGAGGCTCAAGCAGCTCGAAATGAGCACTCAGATCGACCTCTGAACCTACTTTGCGTTTAATGCTCTGGATACGGACGTAGGAGTAGAGGAGAAAGGCTGCTGTATTGCCTTCGAACTTGAGCATGCGCTCATAGCTAAAGGTGTAATCTTTGAGACGGTGGCAACTGAGGTCTGCATATTTAATCGCATCGACCCCCAGAATCTGACTAAGCTCTGCAATTTCTTCCTCGCTGGAGCTGGGAAGCCTTTGCTGAAAGATTTGCCTAGCCTGCGCAATGGCCTCAAAGATCAGATCGATCAGTCTTTCTGTTTCGCCTGAGCGTGTTTTAAACTTCTTGCCATCTTGGCCCAAAACCACTCCAAAACCGACGTGGTTAAAGTGCACTTTCTGCGGATCTAAGTATCCCGCTTTTTGAGCGGCTTGTACAATTTGCTCAAAATGGAGGCTTTGCCCAGCATCTGTCACAATAATGATTCTCTGCGCCCTCTCCTCTTCGATGCGGTGGCGCATCGCGGCCATATCAGTTGTGGCGTAGTTGTACCCACCATCTGATTTCTCGATGATCATTGGAAGAGGGGTGCCATCCCTTGCGAGAAACCCCTCGAGAAAAATGCATTTGGCCCCATCAGAGATCGTCACAAGGCCTTTGCGCTCAAGGTCAGTAACCACCTCGGCAAGATAAGGATTGTAGAAAGACTCTCCCCGCTCATTCAGGGAAATGTCTAGAAGCTTATAGATCTCTGCAAAAGCCACACGTGAAATATCGCAAATCATCGACCAGGATTCTAAAGAAGCCTCATCCCCTCCCTGCAAGCGAACAACTTGCAGCTGCGCCTTTTTTTTAAAGGCGGGATCCTCATCAAAACACTTTTTAGAGGCGCGGTACCAAGTCATGAGCTGCTGCAGATCCGCGCTCTTTTTGCCAAGCAAGACCTCTTGCTGCTTCTCCTGAAGATAGGCGATCAGCATGCCAAATTGTGTACCCCAATCTCCGATGTGGTTGAGCCGCAGCACATCATGGCCTAAAAATTCAAAGAGTCGTGCAATTGCATCGCCAATGATGGTGGAGCGCAGGTGCCCTACATGGAGCTCTTTGGCAATGTTGGGAGAGGAAAACTCGACAATGACCCGCTCTGCCCTAGGTGGGCGGGCAATGCCAAGATGTGGCTCTGAAAGGACTTTGCGTATCTGCTCCGCTAAAAAAGCAGGATAAAGAGTCAGGTTGATGAAACCGGGATCTGCAATTTCTACCTTCTGGATGAGGGAGGAGTGGAGCGCTCCTACAATCTCCTGCGCAATCTGACGCGGGGAGCGCCTCAGCACTTTGGCTAGCTTCAGCGCGCTATTGCACTGGTAATGGCCAAACTTCTGCTGCGTCGCTTTTTCGACATCGGCGACAAGAAGAGACGCATGCTCTTTTTCTAAACTTGACCCATAGAGAGCGAAAATAGCCTCTTCTAGAGCAAGCTTTAGGGGATGGATCAGCATTAGTAGCTATAGCTCGCATGGTGCAAGTAAACAGGATCCACCCGTCTGCCAATTTGGTACTGCAGCCTGTATTCAGCCAATCTCTCTGCGGCTTTGCTCGTAGAAATTTTGCTTTGAGCGGCAATATCGAAAATCGTCATCAGTTGATCGTAGATCTTGTCGACTTTTTTCCTCGAGCGTGCTGGATGATACCCATCTTCAGTAGTCTCTTCTGAGACGTTGATGAGTCCTCCCGCATTGATGACAAAATCAGGAGCGTATAGGATACCGCGTTTCATCAGCTCCTCTCCATCCTCTTCGCTAAGCAGCTGGTTATTGGCAGCCCCTGCTACCACCTTGCAAGAAAGACGCCCTACCGTCGAGGGATTTAAAATCGCCCCCATGGCACACGGAGAAAAGACATCGCAGCTCTCTTCATAGATAGCTTCTGGCTCAACCACTTTAACTCCATAGAGCTTAGCAAGAAAGTCGGCCTTCTCCCGATCGAGATCGGTCACCGTGATCTGGGCTCCCTGCCAAAAGAGCAAATCAACCAGTTTTCTCCCGACACTGCCAAGACCTTGGATCGCAAAGGAGACTCCTTCTAAAGAGTCACTTCCCAGCCGCTTTTTACACGCCGCTTGAATCCCGCGGAGCACACCTCTTGTGGTGTAGTAGGAGGGATCGCCGCTGCTCTTTTCATGGGGCACTCCCACGGCATAGGGGGTATGTTTTGCAATGACGGCAATATCTTCGAGCGAGCAGCCGAGATCTTCTGCGCAGATGTAAGAACCCTTGAGCTGATTGACCGCTTCTGCAAAGGCAATGAGGAGAGAGGTTTTTTTGTGGCGGTTGTCTGCAATGATGACGCTCTTCCCCCCGCCCCAGCCACTTTCCGATACAGCGGATTTGTAGGTCATTCCCTTAGATAGGCGCAGCGCATCGGTCAAGGCATCGTCAAATGAGGCATAAGGATAAATGCGCGTGCCTCCCAAAGCGATTCTGCAGAGGCGGGTATTGTGAATGCAGATGATGGCCTTTAGCCCTGCCGATTCATCGGTGGCCTTCACGACCCTCTCGTAGCCGTTGACTTTGATTTCTTCAAGGACAAGTGATTCTTGCAGCAAAGTGCTCATCGAATTTTTCCTATAGGTTAAATGTTAAATAACGTTAAGTTTTGATTAGAATATCATAGCAGGACAAGAAAAGAATGTCTAGCCTCGACTTTATAAAGTCCAGTGAAAAAGATTTGAGGTTGATTTTGATGTCTCATTCTGAATCTCTGCGTTCTCTGTGATCTCTGTGGTTGTTAGTTTGTATTTTTACCACAGGGCTCGCACAGAGAAAAAAAGATGTTTTTCCTTTTTCATCAAAACACCCTGCAGTAGTTGCACTTAATCGACTCATCCTATACGCTTAGGACCCTTATCGTATTATCGAGGGAAAATAGGCTCCATGGGGAAAATTGTCATTACTGATAATTTAAAAGCAGATCTAGAGAAATTTTTAGAAAAAAATAAAAAAGCCGATCTGATCACAGCTTACCTCCATTACTTGGAAAAAAAATTCCAGCTCAAACTGGTCGTTTTTGCAAGAGAAAAAATGATCTACCAAGGCCAAAAGGAGATCATCGACAAGCTCGAGAGTCAAGGCAAGCTCTGGAGAGAAACAGAAATTAAGATCCAACTTCAACAACAAAGTGTCAATGAGCAGACAACCAAAGTTTATATTTGCCCCTTTACAGGCAAAGTATTTGGAAACAATACCCACCCTAACCCTCAAGATGCGATCTACGAGTGGGTTTCAAAATGCCCAGAGAATACCGAACGCATCAACGGACTACGCGTAAAGCGTTTTTTTGTATCGGAAGATCAAGAAATTATTAAAAACTACATTGTCAAACGAAAAGAACCCATCACCAAGATCGTCTACTCCTCTGTCGTGACAGGCAAACTTTTTGGCAGCAAGGCCGCTGTGCTCGAAGATTTTATTCACAACCAGTTAAAACCAATTTCTCTCATTGAAGTTCCCGGACAAAATCGCTACCAGATCGAGACGGGGCTTTTGCAATTTATCCAAGAGCATCTCCAGCAAGAAAACCTCAACTTATTTGTAGAAGCGCTCTCCAAATTCTCTGAATTTGCCCCTTATGTCGAGGGCTGGATGGAGGAGGAAAGTAGCGCGACTTGAACCCCAGCAGGACGTTCATCCATTTCTTATCTTCAAGTCCCGAAGAGACAATCGCCATTGGGCGCTTTCTGGCTCCCCGTTTTCTTCCCGGCCATATTCTCGCCATCGAAGGAGACCTCGGCACCGGCAAAACAACTCTCATCAAGGGACTTGCCGCCCACTGCAGCGCAGCGCTTGTCAACAGCCCTACCTTCACCTACTTGCAAATCTATGAAGGAGTACCTCCTCTTTTTCACTTTGACCTTTATCGTCTTAAAGAAGCGCAGGAGTTCATTCAAATGGGATTTACCGATTATTTCCAGCAACAAGGGATTTGCTGCATTGAATGGTCAGAGCGCATTGAGAGCCTACTCCCGCAAAACGCCATCCACATCCGTCTTGAGCATATAGAAGAAAATAAGAGGAAGATTTCAATTTATGAATTGGAATAACCCCCGTTTTCTCTACTCGGCCGACTCGCAAAAGACGCTTCGGGCCCCCTCGCTGCCAGAGATCGCTCTTGTCGGGCGCTCGAACGTCGGCAAATCTTCTCTCATCAACCACCTTCTCGGCCAAAAACTGGCACGCGTCTCCAAAACTCCTGGAAAAACGAAACTGCTCAATTTTTTTCAAATTGATGAGCAGCTTTTGCTTGTCGATCTTCCCGGCTACGGGTATGCAAAACTCTCTGCGGAGGAAAGAAGCCACTTTGGCCCCATGGTGGACCAGTATCTAAAAAACCGCTCCTCTTTGAAACTCCTTTGCCATCTGGTCGATGCTAGGCATGGACCGAGTAAAGAGGATGAAGCCTTTATTGCTTGGGCAGAGGAGATCTTAGGAGAGAGAGTTCCTCTATTGACCATTTTTACAAAAAATGATCTGGCGCCCTCTCGACCAAAAGATGATCTAAAATCCCTCTATTACTCGATCAAAAGCGGCAGCGCGAGGGCAGCTCTTAGAACGTATCTGACACAGATTGTAAAATGGGACTGATTCAATCGGATTTCTTTATCTGCTTAGATTGCGAAACGACAGGGCTCGATCCCTCCATCGATCGAATCATTGAAATTGCGGTGGCTAAGTTTACTTTAAATGAGGTTCTAGAATCCTATGAAACCCTCATTGATCCGCAGATGCCCATACCCGAGTCTTCCACAGCCATTCATCACATCACACTGGAAATGGTGAGCGGTAAGCCCATCATTGCCGATGTTCTGCCCAACATCTTAAAGATGGTCGAGGGACACATCATCATTGGCCATGGGATTGGACTCGATATTGAGTTCATTCGCAAAGAGGCTGAACGCCACCAGGTTCCCTGTCGGATCACCTTTCACCAGACAATTGATACCCTGCGCCTCGCACGTCTCTATGGAGAAAGTCCGGTTAATTCACTCGAGAGACTGCGCGAGCATTTCAACATTGCAAATGAAGGAGCTCACCGCGCCATGAACGATGTGCTCGTCAATATTGAAGTCTTTAAATACCTCTGCAACTCGTTTAAAACCACCCAGCAGCTGCTGAAACGGCTCGAATCTCCCATCCTCATGCGGATGATGCCACTTGGCAAATACAAGGGAAGACTCTTTGCAGACATTCCTGTGGAGTACCTCCAGTGGGCGCAGCATAAAGACTTTGACCAGGATCTGCTCTTTTCCATCCGATCAGAGCTGAAAAAACGCAGACAGGGTAATCTGTTTAAACAAGCCTCTAACCCCTTTTCAGAACTGTGAAATTGTCCATTGAAGATCTAGATGTAAATAATCGACGTGTACTGCTCAGGGTCGATTTTAATGTTCCGCTGAAAGAAGATGTGACGATCAGCGATCCGACCCGTATCACTGCATCTCTGCCCACAATTGAATATATCCTCAAAAAAGGGGGCAGTGTGATCCTGCTCAGCCATTTGGGGCGCCCTGATGGCAAACCGAATAAGAAATATTCCCTTGCTCCCTGCGCTCGTTACCTAGAAAAGGTGCTCCACAAGAGCGTTCCCTTAGCTCCCGATTGTATCGGGCCTGCCACGCAAAAAATGGTGAGCGCCCTGCATAAGGGAGAGCTTCTCATGCTGGAGAATTTGCGCTTCCATGAAGCTGAGGAACATCCCGAAAAAGATCCCTCCTTTACAAAAGAGCTCGCCTCTTTTGGCGATGCTTACGTCAATGATGCCTTTGGTACAGCACATCGCCTACACGCCTCAACAGCCGCTCTTGCCTCCTACTTTCCAGGAAAAGCAGCAGCGGGGTTTCTGATGATGAAAGAAATTGAATTTCTCGGCAGCCATCTGATGAATCCCGCGAGGCCTTTTTATGCCTTGATTGGAGGGGCGAAAATCTCAACGAAAATCAAGGTGCTCAGCTCTTTGCTTTCTAAGGTAGACGCCCTTTTCATTGGTGGCGCAATGGCCTACACCTTTCTCAAAACTTGTGGTCTGTCAATCGGAGATTCTGTTCATGAAGATGGCTTTCTCCAAACGGCAAAGGCCTTCTTAGAAGAGGCAACCGCGCGCCGTATCCCCGTTTACTTGCCCGAAGATCTTGTCGTAGCTAATAGCTTTAACCCAAACGCCACCTCCCAAGTGATTGTCTGCCAAGAGGGGATCCCGGATGGCTGGCAAGGGATGGACATTGGCCCAAAGACGCTCAAGAAATGGACAGAGCTTCTCAAAGCAGCTGCCACGATCTTTTGGAATGGACCGCTCGGGGTATTTGAAATGGCCCCCTTTGCCCGCGGAACAAATGAAATGGCAAAAGCGCTTTCTACACTCAAAGCGATCACCATCGTAGGCGGAGGAGATTCGGTAGCTGCAATCAATGAGCTCCATCTAAAGGATCGATTCACCCACATTTCAACAGGAGGAGGTGCCTCCTTAGAGTACATTGAAAAGGGGAACTTGCCGGGGATTGACGCCCTGTCGGATCGCACATAACCACCTGATTATCAGACACATAAAACCTCCTTCTCTTTTTATCCCTTCCTCTCTATAATGCGGGTGGCATCCTAAGGGGGAGGGACGAGTTTTTAGTTTTGGTTAAACTAAAAACTGATCATAACCATTATGTCCACAGAGACGAGTTTCGGCAAGGTGCGCGGCTTTTTATGGCCTATCCACGGCAGTGAACTCCGACGCTTTGTGCCCATGCTTCTCATCTTTTTCCTCATCTGTTTCAACTACAGCATCCTGCGCGCTACAAAAGATGCCCTCATCGTGACGGCTCCTTCTTCTGGAGCTGAAGCTCTTCCCTTCCTCAAAGTGTGGGCGATCTTGCCGATGGCTCTTCTCTTTACTTTTATTTTCACAAGGCTCTCGAACAAATTCTCAAGAGAAAATGTCTTCTACATCATGGTCGGTTCTTTTGTTGCCTTCTTTGTGATTTTTGCTCTTTTTCTTTACCCCTATCGCGAAACACTCCATCCGACCCATCTCGCTGATCGGCTGCAAGAGCTCCTTCCACAAGGGTTCAGCGGACTGATTGCCATTTTCCGCTACTGGACCTACACTGTCTTTTACGTCATGTCCGAGATGTGGAGCACGATGATCATGACCGTGCTCTTTTGGGGATTTGCCAATGAAGTGACCTCTGTTGGAGATGCAAAGCGCTACTATGCGATTTTAGGCCTTGGTGCCAATGTCGCCACAACCATTGCTGGCCAAGTCTCTAATGGCATTTCCTCTCATACCTATAACCCTGCCCTGCCCTTTGGCTCCGATGGTTGGAGTCAGGCGCTCTTCTTTTTGAATGGCATCATTATTTTAAGTGGTCTCATCAGCATGGCTCTTTTTCGCTATCTCCATCTACAGGGATTTGGATACCAAGTTGCGCAAAATACCAGCGAAGAGCCTGTGAAAATCAGGATGGGCATTCGTCAAAATTTTAAGTATTTAGCGAAATCAAAATATTTGATCTGCATTGCCGTTGTGGTGCTCATGTTCAATATCTCCCTCACGCTCATTGAAGTGGTCTGGAAAGATCAGGTCAAGCAGCTCTACCCAAATCCCAGCGACTTCAACGCCTACATGGGCAATGTACTAACCGGCATCGGAATCATCGCTACGTTGGGAGCTTTTGTCTCTAGCAGCATCATGCGCCGTTTCAGTTGGACAGTCAGCGCCCTCATCCCTCCCTTTATCTTCCTCGTTACTGGCATTGGGTTCTTTGCCTTCATGCTGTTCAAAGATACAGCTCTCTCTTCTTTTGCTACCGCTCTTGGATACACTCCATTAGCAATCGGTGTTTTTTTCGGCTCGCTGCAAAATTGCCTTGCACGCGCCTCAAAATACACCCTCTTCGACGCCACCAAAGAACTCTCCTTTATTCCACTTTCTAAAGAGAGCCGCATGAAAGGAAAAGCGGCAATTGACGGCTTTGGATCACGCCTTGGCAAGTCGGGAGCTTCCGTGATCCACCAGAGTCTGATCATGATCTGCGGGTCCATTTCACTGAGCACTCCCTTTGTTGGGGTCATTCTGATGGGAGTGATCGGCGGCTGGATCGCTGCGACAAGGCTTTTAGGCCAGCGGTTCAATTCACTGACTCAGAGCCATAAAACGTTGAATGTCCCAGACGATGAGACCGCAGCCTCTCTTCCTTCGAGAGGTTAACCAATGGAAGGGATTTTAGAATTTATTCAGCTACACGCTCACAAGGCGCATTGGATCGTCTTTATTGGAGCCATTTTGGCCGCTTTGCATATTCCGATTAGCATTGATCTGCTCATGCTGATCAGCGCGACCCTTGCAGCCACCATTATCCCTGAAAAGGTTCTGCATCTCTACGTGGGCATCACAGCCGGTTGTCTTCTCTCCGCTTGGCTCTCTTACTGGATTGGTAGAACCTTAGGCCTTAAGCTTCTGAAAACCCCTTTTTTCTCGAAAATTCTCAGCCCAAAAAGAATAGAGAGGATCGATAAATTCTACCAAAAATATGGCCTACTGACTCTTATTGTAGGCCGTTTTATTCCCTTTGGCGTACGCAATGGGCTCTTCATGTCCTCAGGGATGACCAAGATGCCCTTTTGGAAGTTCATCTACCGAGATGCCATAGCCTGCCTTCTCTGGTGCTCGCTCACCTTTTTCCTCTTTTATACTGTGGGGAAAAACTTCCATCTGCTCTATACTTACGTTAAAATATTTAACGTCGCGATCTTTGGCACCCTATGTGTAGCCCTAATAGGGGTGATCTGGTATAAGAAGCGGAAGAAGTCTCAAAAAGATCATGTTTAGTCTGTCAAACGCCCTTTCTCTTTTACGCGCTCCTTTAGCGTGTCTGCTTTTTTACAATAGCGTTCCTCTACGGCTGCTTGCGATTTTTCTTGCCATGGGAACAGATGCCCTCGACGGATTTTTAGCTAGACGTTACAGATCTGTAACAAGGCTCGGGGCTATCATCGATCCCGCCATGGATAAGCTCTTTGTCTTTACGGGGATTACCGTCTTCTTTCTCGAGGGAGAGCTACAGCTTTGGCAAGCGCTGGCAATGATCGCTCGTGACTTTGCTCTTTGCCTTTTCGGAGCCTATTTAGCTCTTTCTGGCAAATGGCAAACCTATCAGTTTCGCGCGATTGCCTGGGGTAAGGCAACCACTGCCCTTCAGTTCCTCATTCTGATTCTACTCAGCATGCATATCCATATCTTTGGTTTTGCTTACTGGATCTTCATCCTCTTTGGTTTGTTTGCTTTGAACGAGCTCTATCGACCTGCGGTGAAGAGAGAGCACTTGCAGTAAATTGGACTGGACTTTAGCCATTTGTCGGACGTCCTTTCTCTCCTGGAGGGCCGATTTTTTTAACCATTTCCAAAAGGTGGCAATTCTCAAGCCTACCTTTTGGAAATGGTTAAAAAACTTGGCCCCCTGAGAGAGAAATCATCGTCCTCAAATGGCTAAAGTCCAGTTTGACAACTAATTTGCTCTTGGCCTACTCTTTCTTCGTTTTACAGGAGGTCGTTTATGTACAGGTTTCTTTTTTTCATCCTCAGCATCTTCTCTTTTTCCGCATACGGAAAAGCTCCCCCTCCTTGCTGTGAGAAATCCATCACCATTCATCCCACAACAGGCATACATAGTTACATAGAGGAACCGATTCAAGGAGAAGAGCATCTGATCGATTTTCATCACGAGCTGCTCTGTTTGCTCGATCAGCAGCAAAACCTCTTTCTCTTTAGAGGAAACCTGCCCGAGAAGAAAAAGGCTTTTGAACATGATGCGCTGGTCTCTGCAATTAAGGCCTATATCGCAAAAGAGGGTGGGCATATTCAAGACAATTTCAAGATCATGGATCTTTCCTTCTTAAACAATCTGCAAGAGCATGAAGCGATTGAAATTGAGAAAGACTGGTTTACAATACACCCAGAAACCGGCTGTTTTTGGCTCCACCCTCTCTATGGAGCGCTCATCAACCCCCTTGACTTAGATACCAAGGTGCGTGACGCTATTGCCCGCGACCATGACACCGATGGCTTAAAAACTTTGATGGCTCATCTTGGCAAAATCATCCAAGCGCCCTGCTCCTCAGATTTTGTCCTGTACATGCACTGTAGAGCAGGCAAGGATAGAACCGGCGAGGCCAGTGCGTGCTACTTGATGCAATACAAAGGATACTCTTATAAACAAGCTATTCAATTTGACGAAGAAATCGCCAAAAGAAAGCTGAGTTTTCTCTCGATGAATGCCATCCGCTGGTACGCCTTCTACCTGCGCGACATTAAAAACATGACCACAATCGGAGACATCGACGGAAAGTGAGTGTCAGAGAATCTGCTCTAGTTTCTTTTTCAGTCTCTCTGCCACCAGCTGCTCTTGTCCCTTAAAACTTCTCGAGAGATTCACAACAGGGGTTTTCGTAAAGAGCGAATTGGGGAAAAAAATCTGCCGTTTCTCTGCATCTCGTAGGAAAGTTCCATACCAACCAACTTGTTCCACCTCTCCCCGAATGTGGTGAGCGGGAAGCTCGATCAGATCCCCCAGAGAAAAAGTAGGCGCCACATGGAGAATAATCCCTCCAAAGAAATTGCTAAGAATATCTTGCGCCGCTAAGGTGATCCCCGCCACGCCGATTCCTCCAAAGGCCAGCAAAGGCAGGATATTTAAACCAAAAATCTGAAAGAGCAGAAGAAGTGTCAAAAGAACAATCACGGCACTTACAAGCTGTCGGAGCCCCTCTAAGGCAATGCTATTCATGCCGAGCTGAGAGGAATGGGCTTTAAGCCTGGCAAATCCCATTTGAGAAAAGCGAAGGGCAAGCCACCCTAAACAAAAAATGGCAAATCCTTGCGCCAAATGCTTCGCATAAACCCCAAGCCTCTCAAAACCAAAATAGAGGCTGCACAAATCGAGCAGCAAAGAGGACGCAATGGCCCAAATGGCCATCTGCAGAGGAAGATGAACAATCTTCTCGACCACCTTCCAAGAGGGTGCTGCATTCTTGCGCCGACAGGCAAACCTATGGAGCAAAAAACTCAGTAGCCCAAAAATCAAGAGCACAGCTCCCATTTCAATGAGAGAGAGTTTGTTTAGTGAAATGACCGAGACCATGAAGCCTTTCCTTGCTTGTTATTGAAGCAGTTTAAGTAGTATTCTAGAGGAATTGGCTATTTTTGAGTATGAATCTATACACAAACTACTCATCAAGTTGAGGGATCTAAGCTCCCTCTCGCCTTCACTCGCAAGCTCACTCAGAGGTTTGTTGCATAATTGGCTTTTAGCATGCAACTTGCTAAAAATAAGGTATTTAACCACAGAGCTCACAGAGAACACAGAGATTAAAAAATTAAGACGGATACTCCACGAACCTATCCGCAAATTCGAAGGTGCTGATTTTTGAAGGATTTTTTTGTCATTTTTAAAGCCGCTTCGCAGGACATACTTAGACAAGTAGACCAAGAAGCGGCTTTAAAAATGACGAAAAAAGACTCGAAAAGGAGCCCCTTCCAATTTGCGGATAGGTTCACAGGTGTTTGTAGAGCATTTCTCTTGTTTTTTAATCTCTGTGTTCTCTGCGAGCTCTGTGGTTAAGTATTCTATTTTAAGAGCATTAAGTCGAAAAGTGCATTACGCAACAAAGCCCTCATTCAATTGAAGCATTGAGAGCTGCTGAAAGAAGTGAAAATCTTATCGAATTTGAGAAGATCGAGGATTTCTTCAAATCTCTGGAAAAATGTGGCAAGGCTCCTTTGAAAAGGATACAGACTTGCCCCTTTTTAAAACCCAACTGAGGCGAGTGAAGCGAAGCGAAGGGAGCCGAGGGCGGGAGATGATTCTAGGCGCTAGCTATGGCAAGAAGCTTGGGGTATACACAGCCAAAAAAGCCGCTTTTCACAGGCGTGTGGCATATAATCCTCTATCTGCATATAATCCAAAAAATCTTCTCAACCCTCTCACCTCATAGGATGTCTCATGGGACGTGAATCGATCTTTTTCTCCACCCTCCGCGCTCTGTTTACCGCTTTTGGCGCGCTCATCGGAGTGTTTCTTGCCATCTTTGTGGCGATCTTCACGCTCAGTAGCCTTTCAGACGGGGTGGACACCCCCGATAAGAGCACACTGACAGTCAGCGCCGATGCAAATGGCAAGCGCAAGCTTCTTACCTCTACAGCTCCTGTCATCTTGCGCGTCAATCTACATGGAGTCATTGGAGAGCTCAATCTTACGGAAGAAAAATTTACAAATATGCTCCTCGACTCGAGAGAGGGAGCGCTCGATAAAGATCGGGTGAAGGGGATTTTGCTTCACATCAATTCGCCAGGCGGCCTTGCCACCGATAGCAGCGCAATCTATCACGTGTTGAAGGAGTACAAGGAAAAATACCAGGTCCCGCTTTATGCCTATGTCGATGGACTGTGCGCTTCGGGAGGGATGTACATCGCATGCGCAGCCGATAAGATCTATGCGACAAATGACAGCATTATTGGCTCTGTCGGAGTACGCATGGGGCCGGCGTTTAACGTTTCTAAAGTGATGGATACAATTGGCGTTGATGCTTTGACTCTTACAGAAGGAAAGGACAAGGATCTGCTCAACCCTTTCCGCCCTTGGAAAGAGGGGGAGGAAGCTCCGCTCAAAGACATCATGGCTAAGGAGTATGAGCAGTTTGTCGATGTCGTGACAGCGGCCAGACCCCAACTTTCTCGCGATGAGCTGCTCAATACCTATGGAGCGAGAGTCTATGTCTCTGGCGAGGCGCAAACTTTGGGTTATATCGATTTTGCAGACAGCTCCTACAATGAGTGTTTAAAGTCGCTTGTAGAGGCCTCTGGCATTGGAGAGGGCAAAGACTACCAGGTGATTGCGATTTCTCCTGCCTCTTCGATCTTTCACGATCTGACACAAGGAGGAGCCAATCTCCTCAAAGGCAAAATTGAGCACATTTTCCCAATCGGGCCTGGGATTAGCTCAGAAATGAGCGGGAAGGTTCTCTTTCTCCATCAGCCTTAACGCCAAAAAGCGGCTTTTAGCATTTCCGGATAGGTTCAATGAACCAGCTTTATCTCCTCGACGCGGTTAATCTTCTCTTTCGCTCTTACTATGCGATAGGTCCTATTACAAATCCTCAGGGAGAATCGACAAATGCTCTCTACGGGTTCATCCGCTCGGTCCTCAAGATCATCAAAGAGTGCGCACCAGAAGGTCTTGTCGCGGTTTTTGATGGACCAGACAGTGGGCAGACACGCAAGGCTCTCTACGGGGAATATAAAAGCCACCGCAAGGGAATGCCGGATGACTTGTATCCCCAGCTTGAGTGGGCACTTAAATTCTGCGAGCTCTACGGTCTTCCCTTTCTCTCGGTTCCCAATGTAGAGGCCGATGATGTGATGGGCAGCATTGCCAGATGGGCAAGTCAAAAGAAGATCACCACCTACCTCTGCACAAGTGACAAGGATCTTTGCCAGCTTGTTTCCGACCACGTTTTTGTCCTCAATCTGCACAAGGAAATGCTCAAGGTAGGTCGTGATAAGGTTAAAGAGCTCTATGGCGTCTACCCTGAGCAGATGGTCGATCTACTCTCGCTCATGGGAGATGCCTCAGACAATATTCCAGGAATTGAAGGGATTGGTCCCAAGACTGCTATAGCCCTTCTCGAAGAGTTTGGCTCTTTAGATGCCCTGTTTGCAAGAACTGGAGAAATCAGTGGGAAGAAGAAAGAGCGCGTTGAGCACGGAAAGGAGATGGCCCTCCTCAGTCGCAAACTGGCTACCATTGATCAGAATTTAGAGGTTCCCCAAGATTTAGCATTTTACAAAGTAAAGAGCCCTGATCTAGAGCACTTGAGGGAGTTTTACCAGCGAATGCACTTTCTCTCTCTACTCAAAGAACTCCCTGTTAAAGAGCACCAAACAGGCCCCTTAGCGCAAGAGCCGCAGTACCTTCTTGTCAATGATCTGAGCACTCTCAAAGATCTTGTCGAAAACCTGCTCATAAAAGAGGAGCTCTGTGTAGACACCGAGACAACAGGATTAGATCCGATGCGCGCTGACTTAATCGGCGTAGGGCTTGGATCAGCAGAGGGCCAGGCGTGGTATATCCCCTTCAATGGCAGTATCGATCCAGAAAAGGCCAAAGAAACCCTTCGGCCGCTTTTTTTAAGGAAACGCTTTTTTGGTCACAACATCAAGTATGACTTGCATGTGTTAAAACGGGCAGGTCTTGCAGTATCGCACGTGAGCTTTGACACGATGCTCGCCTCCTATTTGCTTGCGCCTCACAAGCAAAGACATGGTCTGGACCCTTTAGCGCTCGAGTTTTTTGGCAAGGTGAAGATTCCCATTACCGATCTCATTGGCAAGGGCAAAAGCCAGATTTCGATGGCAGAAGTGCCTTTGGAGCAGGCAGCTACCTACTGCTGCGAGGATGTGGACTACACAATACGGCTGAAAAACCTCTTTCAGCAGAGGATCAAACAAGAAAAATTAGAAAGGGTACTCCAAGAAATTGAACTGCCTCTTCTTCCCATTCTCTTTGAGATGGAGGAGAGGGGGATTTTTCTCGATGTGGAGAAAATGGCGCTTTTAAAAGAGGATCTCTCCCTGCAGATTGAACAGCTCAGTGAACAGATTTACCAGCTTGCCGGCGTCGCCTTCAATCTCAACTCCCCCAAGCAACTCGGGGAAATTCTCTTTGAAAAGCTCTCCATTGCCCCTGCAAAAAAAACGGCAACTGGAAGCTTTTCGACAAGTGCGGACACCCTTGAAGAATTGCAAGAGAGCTCTCCCATCATTCCACTCATCTTGAAATACCGCACCTTGGAAAAACTGCGCTCCACCTATGTCGATGTGCTGCCAGCGCAGGTCAATCCTGAGACAAAACGGATCCACTGCACCTTCAACCAGTCGGTGACAGCAACTGGACGCCTTTCTTGCCAGGATCCCAACTTGCAAAATATCCCTGTACGCTCGGCAGAGGGACTCAAGATCCGCAGTGCCTTTAGACCAAAATTACCTCTCTATAGCTTTTTAGCTGCTGACTACTCGCAAATTGAGCTGCGTCTTCTCGCCCATTTCAGTGAAGATCCGCAGCTGCTGCAGGCTTTTGCAAATGGACAAGACATCCACGCTCACACCGCTTCCCTTGTCTTTGATCTACCTTTGCAGGAGATTAGGCCCGAGATGCGCCACGCGGCCAAGGCAGTCAATTTTGGGATTATCTATGGCCAGCAGGCTTTTGGGCTTTCCAAGGAGCTTGGCATTAGTGTGGAAGAGGCAAAAACCTTTATTCAGACCTACTTCAAGCGCTACCCCAGAGTTAAAGATTACCTTGAGGCGTGCAGAGAAAACACGCGCAAAACCGGGATGGCCATCACCCTCATGGGGAGAAAAAGACCAATCCCTGAGATATTAAATAAAAATCCTCTGCTGCGCCAAGGAGCAGAAAGACTGGCTGTGAATACTCCCCTGCAAGGAACAGCAGCTGATCTGATTAAGCTGGCCATGATCGCTCTTTCGGCAGAGAAGCTACAGATGATTCTACAGATCCACGACGAACTTATTTTTGAAATTCCAGATGGGGAGCTCGAGGAGGCGGCCTCTTTTGTAAAAGAAAAAATGGAAAAGGTCTGGAGACTCAAGGTTCCGCTCATTGTGGACATTTCTATTGGGAAAAATTGGGGAGAATGCTAGAATTTGAAGAAAGTTGCTGTAACGGGGGGTTTATCCTCCGGTAAATCGTCTGTTTGTTGTTTCCTTAAAAAATTTGGCGCTTACACTGTCAGCGCCGACGAAATTGTTCATGAGCTCCTCATTCCCCAGACACACATTGGACATCAGGTGCTCGACCTCCTCGGAGGAGAGATCTTAAAAGAAGGTGCTTTTGACAGAGCAAAAATTGCGGAAATCGTATTTAGACAACCTGAAAAATTGAGAGCTTTGGAAAAAATTCTTCACCCCGCTGTTTTAGATGCGATTCAAGCGTTTTACTTGCTCATGAAGGCGCAAAAAGAGCGCCCTCTTTTTGTTGCGGAGATTCCGCTTCTATTTGAAAGTGAAAGCCACTCTTATTTCGACACTGTCGTAGCTCTCATCTGCGACCCACTCCTTGCCAAAAAGCGATTTGGACAGGAGGGCTTTGAAGAGCGGATGGCGCATCAGCTGCCAACCACGCAAAAAGCCGCTCTTGCCGATTTTACCATTACAAATAATGGCACACTTGCCGATTTAGAAAAGAAAACTAGAGAGCTCTATCTAGTGCTCTGTAAACTTAGTTAAGGACACCAATGTATCAAGATCAAGAAGAACCTCCTTTTGCATCCTCAGAAGACAAAGCCCCAGCCCCCCCTCGCGGCGATTCGGTCTCAATCACGCGTATTGCCGATCTGCAGAGGATGAATATCGACCAGCTCAACCAGTACGCGCGCAATATTGGCCTCAAGAATCTCGCTTCTTTGACCAAGTCTCAAGTGGTTTTTGAAATTGTGAAGATGAAATCAGAAAGCTCGCATGAAATGCTCGTCGGGGAGGGAACTCTCGAGATCATGCCCGATAACTATGGATTTCTGCGCTCTCCCAACTACAACTACCTCCCTTCGGCAGAAGATATCTATGTCTCTCCTGCACAGATTAGGCGCTTCGAACTCAAAAAAGGAGACACTGTTTATGGCACCATTCGCTCTCCAAAAGAAAAGGAAAAATACTTTGCCCTTCTAAAAGTCGATAAGATCAACAATAACAACCCCGATAAAGCACGCGAGCGTATCCATTTTGAAAACTTAACGCCTCTCTATCCAAACAAGCGACTGGCGATGGAAACCGATAAAGAGCAGCTCACCAGTCGCGTGATCGATCTCACCGCTCCCATTGGAAAGGGGCAGCGCGCGCTCATTGTCGCCCCCCCTCGTACAGGCAAAACAATCATTTTACAAAACATCGCAAACTCCATCAGCATCAATAACCCTGAGGTGATCCTACTCGTACTGCTCATCGATGAGCGGCCAGAAGAGGTCACCGACATGATCCGCAGCGTCAAAGGAGAGGTGATTTCCTCCACCTTTGACGAGCCTCCCGAGCGCCACGTGCAGATTAGCGAGATGGTCATTGAAAAAGCAAGGCGTCTTGTCGAGTATGGCCACGATGTCGTCATCCTTCTAGATTCGATCACAAGGCTAGCAAGGGCTTTCAACACCGTTCAGCCTCACTCGGGAAAGATCCTCACAGGAGGCGTGGACGCCAGTGCCCTTCATAAACCCAAACGCTTTTTTGGCGCGGCGCGCAATATCGAAGAGGGTGGTTCGCTGACCATCATTGCAACGGCCCTCATCGACACGGGCTCGCGCATGGATGAAGTGATCTTTGAAGAGTTCAAAGGCACCGGCAACATGGAGCTTGTCCTCGATCGGCGCCTGGCCGACCGCAGGATCTATCCCGCCATTGACCTGGTCAAGAGCGGCACGCGTAAAGAGGAGCTGCTTCTCCATCGCGATGAACTAGAAAAGATCTACCTCATGCGCCAAGCTCTTGCCGATCTCTCCCCACTCGATGCGATGAATCTACTCCTGAGCAGGCTTAAAAAGACAAATAACAATGTGGAATTCTTGCTGACACTCAAAGATTAAGCGGAGGTTGGTTCCTCCGCTATTTCTAGAATACCCACTCCAGTCTTCCTTCAACCTCATTGATGCTGGTCTTGGAATTGTAGAGTCCTTTGTATCCCACATCCACTGAGAAACCAGAGTTTCTGCTCCACCTAACCCCTGCTTGAGGAGAGGCGAGCTGAATGGAGTTGTGGTAGCTTGTGATATTCATGGTGGCCGCGCTCTGATCGATAAAATGGGCCTTCTCATGCACATCCTGTAGAGGAAACTCTCCCACCCAGCTCAGGCCAATGTAGGGGGAAAAGCAACAGTTGCAGTCATAGTTCCAGTCGCGATAGAAAACCATGCCAGCCTCGCCGCGAAGGATCTGTGTATTGCTTGATTTGGTCACCAGATTGATGCTAATTGCCCCCTTTTCCTTAAATCCATCGCTATGGAAATAATGATAGTCGGCAAGTGCAAAGGGCTCAAAGGTCCAGTCACAAAAGGTCCAGTCACTGCTGATGCCGAGGTGTCCTGTCGCAAACCAGCCCCAAGGATCGCTTCTTGCGATGCGGTTGATGATCCCAAAGCTCATGTGGCGTCTAAAGTTTTGATTGTTGCCACCGGCTAGGACAGATGCATCTATATCTAAATGGCAGCCCGACGAGTAGCTTCCATAAAGCGCGCCGTAGTAGCTATTGACCCAGCTGCGAGTTGTGTGATTTTTAAAGTTGATCTCGGTATGAGTATAGCCCAAAGCACCGCCGAAATAGTAAGCAGAGCTCTCGCAACCCATCCAGCAATAGTCCATTCCAACGAGCGCACCGCCTGCATTGGCATCATAGGGCATCAAGTTGTCAAATTTCTCGTAGTTATTCATCAGGTTACCAAAGCCGGTCACCCAGATAGAGCTGTTTGTTCCGCACTCGCAGCAGTCTCTAGGAGAACAAGGGAGCTGGGTCAGATGCTTAGAGAGCAAATAGGCTACATAGCTGTTATTACGAGCAGTTGCCAGGCCCACCGCTGCAAAATTGGTCGGAGCAAGAGATAAAAGAGCCGCGTTCACCTCAGGATCTGTAAGGGTTCCTAGCACCTCTACGACAGTGGCTAAATCACTGCCTGGAGCGATATTTGCGTTTTTAAGAGCATTCGCAACCTTTGTGGGCACCCCAGATGTGATGTTTTGGTGAGTAAATAGCTGTGAATTGAGAATCGTAATGACAACGCTACTGTAAGAGACTCCAATGTTGACGCTATTTGCTTGTGGTCCTGATTTGACAACGGTCCCAAAGGTTCCAGTCACAGGTGCATTGATGATGGTGTAGGTCGTGCCTGCAATGTAGTTTCCATTATCGACCACCACATTGAGTGTCCCGGCCAAAGTAACTGTTCCCCCCATCGTGAGAAAGAGCTTGTCATTTACGTTTCCTGTTGGAGTAATATCGACAAGGAGAGTTCCCGAACCATTTTGGATATAGTTTCCCTGCAGATTGATCTGGCCAACTGACGTTCCTCCAGGACTGACTGTCCCCGAATTGGTCAGGTTGCCGCTATTTGGATTAGAAGGGATCTTATTTGCCGTAAAACTCCCGCTTAAGGTAGCCCCAGCTTGTACTTGGATCTCTGAAACCACAGAGCCTTGAATATTGAGCTCTCCAGCCTGCACATTCGTAAGACCGGTATAGGTGTTGGCGCCCGTGAGTTGCAAAAGTCCATTTCCTTGCTTAATCAGGCCTCCTACCGTTCCAGTACTGAATCCGCCCGCTGTCTGATCACTTTCAATGGGATTTGGAACAGCAATGGTATTATTTGAAATATTGAACGTAAGCTGTGAATCCGATTCCATGAAAATATCAAATCCAGCAAAACCACCATTTGTTCCTCCGACAGCTCCTCCTACTCCCCCTGCGATGTTGGAACCATTAAACATAGAGCCAGTAAAAGAGGAATCTACTTGAATGGTGAGTGAACCGGCAGGTCCCAAAAGGGGCCCTTCGAGAAAAATGGCGCCACCCATGCCAGCGCCGCCACCACCTCCAAATCCTCCTGTCCCGCCGAGAAAGCTAGAAGACCCTCCGGTGCCACCAGCGGTAATATAACTAAGCGAACCTCCTCCGCCAGCTCCAAAACCACCAAAACCACCTGGAAAATCGCTATTTGTCAATCCCGCCCCACCTCCACCGCCATAGAATCCACTACCTCCAAAGTTGCCACCACCACCAGCGGCATAAGGTGCAGCTGAGCCACCTAATCCATTATTACCGCCACCGCCGCCGCCGCCTACAAAACCACCAAAGCCGCCGCTGCCGCCTATGTTCCCACCAGCGCCTCCTCCTCCTGAGCCGCCAGCTCCACTAGGAGGAACCCCGCCATTTGCGCCTGCAAAATCTCCACCTCCTGCTCCTGCAGAGGCATCAGTGCCAGCTCCTCCAGGAAAACCAGCGCCACCGCCACCGCCGCATAGCGCATTCACATCAGCCACGCTTCCACCTGCTCCTCCAAAGCCAGCTCCTCCGCCTCCCATGGGACCATTCGCTACAGTACCACCACTTCCTGAGCCACCACTAAAACCATTGAGTCCTCCACCGCCACCGGGAGGAGGAAGATTACTAGTACTATTATTATCAGTAGCTCCTGCAGCTCCTGCTCCTCCAAGTGCTGCGCAACCTGTAAAGGTGGGATTCAAAAGAGTAACTGTAGATCCATAGGCGACAAACAAAGCGCCTCCCATTCCAGCTCCGCCACCGCCGCCACTTGCCCCTCCTGGACCTCCTGGAGCTACCCCATTTTTAAAGTTGAGGTTGTTAATTGCAAGAGTTCCTGCGCGCACAAAAAATTCACGAGGGGATGTGGCTCCAATGAGGTTAAATCCATTGCCATTGATCGTGATGCTGATGGGGTTCGGGGAAAAATCGTTATTTGTGTTGATCGGGCGAAGCAAACCACCGAGGAGGGAAATGTCATTTTGAAATGAAATGATATCTCCACCTACTGCAGCCACCAGCGCAGAATTTAAAGTGGCCTGATCCGTCACGTTAAAAGTTGTTGCAAAAAGTGATCCCGGAAGCAAATAGAGTAGAGGGAATAGTGCCTTGTTTAGCCTGTGACTTTTTTTCATGTTACCTCGAATTTACATAGGTGATTCAGGGTCATAAACCCTCTGATTTGTCCCAAAAGGGGTCTTTAACCCTTTTTGAGGTAAATCTTCATTTTTTGTAAATAGCTAAAGTCCGGTTAAAGTCTTTTTGCATTTATTCCTTTTTTTTGTAGACTTGGTCCCTGAATGGACGTCGTTTTTTTATCACGCGTGCAGTTTGCGCTCACCAGTGGCTTTCACTACATCTACCCCCCCTTAAGCATCGGGCTCGGGCTTTTCCTTGTCATCATCGAAGGCCTCTACATCAAAACCAAAGACCCTCTCCACAAAAAAATCGCCCAATTTTGGGTGAAGGTCTTTGCACTGACCTTCGCCCTTGGGGTCGCAACCGGCATTGTGCAGGTCTTTGGATTTGGAACAAACTGGGCGCGCTACTCCCGCTTTGTCGGAGATGTCTTTGGCAGTGCCCTGGGCGCGGAAGGGATTTTCGCCTTTTTTTTGGAGGCGGGATTTCTCGGAGTGATGGTCTTTGGATGGAACCGAGTGAGCGCTCGTGTCCATTACCTGGCAACCGTTCTAGTAGCTTTTGGCGCCCATTTCAGTGCGATCTGGATTGTGGTGGCCAATTCATGGATGCAAACCCCGACAGGTTATCAGATTGTTGGAGAAGGAGTGGAGGCAAAAGCAGTTGTCTCCGATTTCTGGGCGATGATTTTTAATCCCTCGACCTTAGATCGCATCACCCATGTGATCTTGGGTTGCTGGCTAGCGGGAATCTTCCTTGTCATTAGCATCAGTGCTTATTACCTATTGAAAAGAAAGCATCTGCCCTTTGCCAAATTATGTATACAAATTGCACTCATCATGGCCTTTGTCTGCCTGATCCTCCAACTCTTTTCAGGAGATTCAACAGCCAAAGGAGTCGCCAAAGAGCAGCCCTCTAAATTTGCGGCTCTGGAAGGGGTTTTTCAAACCACAGAGAGCACCCCTCTTTGGCTTTTTGGGTGGGTAGATGAAGAGAGACAAACAGTCAAGGGGATCAAAATCCCCGGGCTACTCAGTTTCTTAGCCCATCTCAATTTTAAAACTCCGGTCCAGGGGCTCGATCAGATCCCCAAAGACGAGCAGCCGCCGATTCAGCCAGTTTTTCAAAGCTACCACACGATGATCTGGATGTGGGGGCTAATGCTCCTTGGCACTCTATTTGGCCTCTATAAGTTAAAGAGGAAGAGGCTGGAAAATTCGAAAGGGCTTTTGCGCTACCTTGTGGCGGCAGTCGCTTTTCCGCAAATCGCCAATCAGGTTGGCTGGATGACCGCTGAAATTGGACGACAGCCTTGGGTTGTCTACGGGGTTCTGCGCACAAGTGAGGGAGTCTCTCCCATGATCCGAACCTCTCATGTGATTGGCTCTTTGATCATGTTTACAGTGATCTATTTTGTTCTGCTTGCTCTATTTCTCTATCTTTTAAATAGCAAGATCAAACAAGGGCCTGAAGAGGCGGAAGATCTTTCTCCGGTCTATCAAGATCCTTATAATAGAGGAGCAAAACCATGACCCTAGACATTCTCTTTTACCTTGTGATCATTGCCTCGATCATCTGTTATGCCATGCTCGACGGTTTTGATTTAGGAGTCGGGATGCTCCACCTGTTTACTCGGACAGACCTAGAGAGAAGAACGCTCATGAACGCGATTGGACCTGTCTGGGATGGCAACGAGGTCTGGCTCGTTGTGGTCAGCGGCGCTCTTTTTGCTGGCTTTCCCGATGTATTTGCCACCCTATTTGCCACCTTTTATATCCCAGTGATGGTTCTTTTGCTCGGCCTAATTTTTCGCGCTGTGTCTATTGAATTTCGCAGTAAAGGCCATTCAAAAGCTTGGCGCGCAACCTGGGATGTTTTTTTTGCAGGAGCCTCTTTTATTATTGCCTTTGGCATTGGTCTTGTCCTTGGTAACTTGATCGAGGGACTTCCCTTGAACCAGACCCACGATTTTGTCGGCACCTTTTTCTTCTTCTTCCGCCCCTATCCATTACTTCTTGGCCTGGCCACTACCCTCCTCTTTATGATGCATGGATCGATTTACCTTGTGATGAAAACCGATGGCTCACTGCGCGAAAAGCTGCGCGGTTGGGTACCTCGCTGCATTGCCCTTTTTATTGCGATTTACCTTGTCCTCTCGGTTGCAACGATCACCGAAAAAACCCATATGCTCGAGCCGATGATGAGGATGCCCCTTCTTTTTACCATTCCCCTCGCAGCTTTTAGTGCCATTATCTCCATCCCACTACTCATGAGCAAAAAACGCGATGGCTTGGCCTTTGTCACTTCCTGTCTGAGTATTGCTCTACTTCTTTCTCTCTTTGCCATTGGAACGTATCCCTATATGATCCGCTCGACCATAGAACCAGAGACAAACAGCCTCATGATTGCCAACTCTGCCTCTTCCCCACTCACCTTAAAAGTACTTCTTCTGATTGTGGCCATTGGGCTGCCCTTTGTGCTAGGCTATGGCTTTTATATCTATCGCATCTTCCGCGGCAAGGTGCATATTGATCCTCATAGTTATTAACCCAACTTGCTACCCAATGGCGTCAACTTAAAAACTTCTGGATAGGTTCATATATGTCTTCGATTACTGCATCTTTTACAGGAACACAAAAGCAGCTTTTAGAAGAGCTGACCTCTGATTTTACCCATCGCTTCCGCACAATCAGCCGCGGCTATGTTTTGTTTCATCTGCTCTTTGGCTGCGGGCTTTTCTTTGAGCTCCTGACCTTTACCCTCTTTTTTACCCAACTGATGCAGACAGCTGCGGTCGCCTTTTTTTTGGCGGCGATCTTCCTCACACTCTTTACCTATTTGGTGCTGCTTTTTTATTTACAGACGAGGAAAGAGGAAAAATTTCGCAGCTTGCGAGATGGATTTCTGACTGCTTGCAAAACTCATATTGAAGAGAGGGCGCAGCTTGCCGAGGCCGCCCAGTTTTTTGCGGAAAAGCTTTTCATCACTAGCCTGCGGATCCCTTTCCTAGCTACCGCATCGGAGCCTCTCCAAAAATTCCAGATCTGGACCCAATGGCAAGATCTGCTCAAGATGAAAGAGCTTCTCATTCTTGCGGCTGCTAAAGAGCTAATCGAGTTGATCAAAATGGAACCGAGCAGTGTAGAGGCACATGCTACGCTTGCCGCTCACTACTTAAGCCTGGCAGGGCTCTATAAAGATCCACAGGTGCTCGTCCCAGAAATGAAGATCCAGTGGGTCCCCCCTGACTACGACTCTGAAAAGATGCAACTCAAGTTTAAAAAAGCCCTGGAGCGCGCGCTTGAAGAGTATGAGATCATCGACGGCTATGCCCCTTACGATCCTTGGATTTATGTCAGGCGTGCCGCCATTTATCATCAGTTGGGCCAGATGGAAAAGGAGATTGCCGAATATGAAAATATCTTAAGGGTTGCACCAGAAAATAGCGCCGTTTTATTTAGACTCGGCTGTCTCTATTTTAAACAGGGAAAAACGGCCTTAGGCCTTAAGATCTACGATCGGCTCAAGACAGAGCAAAGGGTGGGCGAGGCCGAAGAGCTGATTGGCCATTACGATGCGTATGCTCAAGAGATTTGAGGGTTATTAACCTCAGTTTTGGGTTCACTTTCATAGAGTCTCACGGCATCTTTTAAGGCAAT